>NZ_AP025323.1 GCF_036492835.1 Fulvitalea axinellae
GTTCGGACGCTTTCGGCTTCGACAATCCGACGGTGCTCTTGCTGACCGACCGCAAGGATCTGGATGACCAGATTTTCAACACCTTTTGCAATATAGGCATGCAGTCGGTGGGGAAGGCCACTTCCGTGGCGGATTTGAAAGAGCGGCTGAAAAACGACTACGGAAAGATCATCACGACGACGATCCAGAAATTTCAGGAGACCGACGACAGGGGGAATACGGTCAGGGTGTATGCCGACCGTAACGGCCAGAGACAAAACATCTTTGTCCGGGAAGTGGTGGAGAATGAATCGGGCGAAGTGATCAAATCGGAAAGGCGGATCTCGGAAGACGGGAAGAATCCTTTCGGTTTTGAGGTTCTATCAAAGAAAAAGAACATTTACGTGCTGATAGACGAGGCGCACCGGTCGCAGTACAACTTGCTGGCGGCCTTTATGCGCCAGAGTCTGCCCCACGCCAAGTTCGTCGCCTTTACCGGCACCCCCTTGAGCAAGGACGACAAGTCCACCTTGGGGACGTTTTACGGCGGGGACTATCTGGACGTGTACACGATCAAGGAAGCCGTTGACGACGGGGCGACCTTACCGTTGCTTTACGAGCCTGGCCTGCCGGAATTTTATATCGATAAGGAAGGACTGAACGACTCTTTCGAGACACACTTCGGCCACGAGTCAAAAAAGCGACAGGACAAACTGCAGAAAGAGGCGCTCAAGCAGAAGAAATACAACGAAAGCCGCCTGGAGGCTATCGCGGAACATTTGTTGGCCCATTACCTTGAACGTGTTCGCGCCGACGGCCTGAAGGCGATGCTGGTATGCGAGAACCGCGCTATGGCTATCGCCTACCAAAAGATTTTTTGCCGGACGCGGGCGGAAGGGCGCCATGACCTGAACACGCGGGTGGTGATGTCATTTTCGCCGAAGAAAGATCCGCAGGAGTATTATGAATACGCGACCCCGGCGGAAGAGGCGAAGACGGCTTCGGAGAATTACAAGTTGCCGTTTGGGGACGAGAGCGAAACGGAGAAATCCGGCAAGCTGAAATATAACAACGACGCGATACTGATCGTGTCGGATATGTTGCTTACGGGCTATGACGCGCCGATAGCTGGCGCGCTGTATCTGGACAAAAGCCTTAAGGAGCATACTCTTCTACAGGCTTTGGCCCGCGTAAACCGTACCCGTAAAGGCAAAAAGGTTGGCCTGATCGTGGACTATTACGGCATTACGGATCATCTGATCCAGGCGCTGGAGATCTTCAGCGGAGACATAGGCAGGGAGGAGGTTATCGCCGATTTCGAATCGGAGTTCCCTAAACTGGAGCAACGGCACGCCCTGCTGGTCCAGCGCTTCAGGGCGATAAAGACGGACAGGAACTATGACAGGGCCAAGTATATAGACGAGGCGGTCCGCTATCTGGAGCCGATGGATATACGGGATGATTTCAAGGACTTGCTGAAGGCTTTCAACGAGAGTATGACCATAGTTACGCCACACCCGTTTGCCTTGAAGTACAAGAACGACCTGAAACTCTATAACGAGATAAAGCTTCAGGCCAGAAACATGTATCCGGACGACGACCAGCTGACGATCACGGAGGAGGAGAGCGAGAAGCTTAGACGTTTGATCAATGAGCATCTGGAGGCCACGGGCGTGAAGAACTTGGTGGAAGAGCCGGTATCGATCATCGACCGCAAGAAGTTTGAGGAAGAGATGAGCAAAACGCTTTCGGTGGAATCCAAGGCCAAGATGATATCCAACAGGGCCAAGCACGTGATACAGGTGAACATGGACCGGAACCCCGATTTTTACAAACCGTTGGCCCAGCGCCTGGAAGAGCTTATCGAGATGCATAAGGCGCAACGTATCTCCCAGTTGGAGCTGTTCCAGAAGGTTCAGGAAGAGATCGTAAAGCCGATGGAAGATAAGGAACGGGTATCGGAGGATTTGGGCTTTACGGCCCGGCAATTCGCGGTATTCAACACCTTGGGCCTCCACTGTAAAGAAGAGGCGGAGAATCTGACCCGGCAGGTATTCGAAGCCATTGAGGAAGAGTTGCGTATTATCGACTGGCAGGATAAGTTTGCCGTGCTGAAAGATATGGAGAAAAAGATGCGCAAGGTATTGCGCGGGAAGTTGGAGAGAGAGGAGTTGAGGAAGCTGTTGCCTCACCTTGTAGACGTGATAAAGAAAAATGCCTAGCGTAGCGTACGGTAAAACGAGAATCGATTATGAGATCCGTCTGGAAAAGGATCTCAAGCATGACTATATACAGGTGGAACAGGGAATGCCGGTCTTGTACCGGACCTCCGCCACCGAAGAGCGGGAGGCAGACAAGGCCGTGCTGAAGCGCGCCCGTTGGATTATCCAAAAGCTGAAGCTGGTGGCCGAGCCGTTACAGGAGCGTTTGCGGACGGGGTCCCGGTTGCCTTACTTCGGAAGGCGATATTACGTGGACTTACGGATCGGAGAAGAGAACCGGATGGAATTTACGGGCGGGAAGATCAATATCCGGATCAAGACTGACAATGAGGATGATCTGGAGAATATCACGCGGGATTTTTACAGGGAAAAATGCGAGGCTAAAATCAGGAAACGTTTTGCGAAATGGAGCGATCAGACGGGTCTGGAAGCCCGGGAGCTGATTTTCCGGAAAGTGGAGAAGAGGTGGGGTTCCTGCTCAAACGACGACCGTATACTGATCAATACCGAGGCGGCCAAACTGCCTTGGGCGCTTATCGACTACCTGATCGTACATGAGTTGTGCCACCTGCGTCATAAGGATCATACCAAGGCGTTCTGGAAGATGGTGGAGCAGTATATGCCCGACTATATGGAACGCGACCGACAGCTGGACTTTATGGCTTATTGAAGAGCTAGGGGAGGACAGGGCCAATTCGATGAAACAGGAAGGATGGCTTCGGAAAAAATTGTTTGACGATGCTCATTATCCTCTGATGAAGTTCAAAAGAGATCTTGCTGATAGTATTGGCATTGAGGGGATAAAAATTGGCTGTTGGCACCAAATTTGAAAACTTTCATCACGAGGTATTTCAATTATTTTCATAGGCAAAGGGCTTTTCCTTTTTAAGGAGAAGCCTCTTTTTTTGTTGTGTTTTATACTGTATTGGTACTTGTAGAAACGGGCGAGCTTAATACCTGCATTTTCTGTTTTAGTGAAGAATGAGTGTGACCATTGGGATGGGGAGACAGGGTTGCGTTTCCCGGCCCTGTAGGCCGGGTTATTGTCTGTCGGGCCTATGGCCCTTTGGGGTTGTTATGGGCGTGTGGAAATCTGTGTAGGACCATTCGTATGTGAGACAGGGCATGCCCGTGTCTGTACGTTTTTTGGGGCATGGTTACTACCGTTGTTAGAGGAAACGGTATTTGGCGGTGCGTTTGTCGCCGGATTTTTCTAGGGTTTGGTTGTCTACGGCAGTTTTGAGGTCCCGGCTGGCGGTGGCGGGCGATATGTCTTTGTTGTGGCGCAGGTATTCTTGCCGGGTGAACCAGCCGTTTTTGACGTGGTCTTGGAAGAGGCTGATCCTGTCGTGGCCGGTGAGGCTTGGGGTTTGGGTCCGGAGCAGGTCTTCGAGAGCGTCGCGGATGATGTGGAGCATGAATTCGACGAAGGGGGTGGAGTGCCCGCTCCGGTCGGAGAGGTTGAGGATGCGGTAGTATTCCTCCTGTCTGTCTTTGACGAGGGTCTCTATGGGCAGGAACTCGAATACGGGCGAGTATTCGCGGAGGAGAAGGGTTTGCCAGAGGCGTCCCATACGTCCGTTGCCGTCGGGGAAGGGGTGTATGAATTCGAACTCATAGTGGAAGACACAACTTTTGATCAGGGGGAGGTCATCATCGTCGCGAAGGTAGGCGAAAAGGTCGTTGACCAAGGCGGTAACCATATGGCCGGGAGGGGCGATGTGGGCCACCTGCTCGCCTTTGACTATTCCTACGGCGGTGTTCCGGTATTTTCCGGGTTGGTCGACCAAGCCTTTCATAAGGATGGCGTGGGCTTGGAGCAGGGATTCTGGATTGTAGGGGTCGAAGTCGTCGAGACGGCTGTAGAGATCTACGGCGTTTTTGACCTCGATTATGTCTTTCTTCGGGGCGAGGACGCGTTTGTCGCCGAGCAGGTCGGTGATCTGTTCGACGGTCATGGTGTTCCCTTCGATTTCCAGGGAAGACTGTATGGTTTTGATACGGTTTTTCTTGCGGAGTTCCGTGGGGGGGCGGTTGAGTTTGGCGGCGTTCACCTCGCCTATTTTTTCGGCGATTGACGATACCAATGACAGGATGTTTTTGGTGATTTGGTAGGGCGGTTTCATTGTCTCATGGGGGTTGATAGTATCAAATGATACTATCAAAGGTAGTTTTTTGTGGGTGTATAACAAAGGTGGGAAGGGCGTTTTCCGGCCCGGTAGGCCTTTGGGAGTGGTGTGAAAATCTGTTTGTGACTATCCGCAAAAGGCAGGTTATTCACTGTCTTTGTCTATTTTGTTAATGAGTTATGCGCTTGGCAAGAACATTTTAATGGTGCTTATGAGAAGCTACGCTTAGTTCATGAGATCGCTACGCTAAGTTGGGATCTGCCGGTAGAGATGGTTCCAAGGCAGGAGCCTCGAAACGGCGGAGTGTATTATACCCTAATCGGGTATAGTGCAGGGTATAACCATCTGCAAGGGGGATCAATATGTCAATCTGGATGTGCGGACAGGGCGGGCCTAGTACCTACATGATCATTGGAACGGAAAAATATGGAATTGCCATCCGGCGGGGGAGACAGGGCATGCCCGTGTCTGTACGGGAACTGTTCGGGCTGGAAAGGGGAAATGGCAACAGAGGGGTAATCATTATTTTTCGGTTTGGCGCTTTTGTATTTCGAACTTATATGTGTTAACCAAAACAATTTACGATTATGAGAACAGGTTATGATCCCGATTTTTTGGGTGAGGGTTTCAGCATAGCATTGCCGGAGCCCGATTTGGCCCTTCAGACGGACGTGTTGCGTCCGCGGGGACTGGAGGAAGGAACTTATGTGGTGCCCTATATGCACTATTCGCTGATTATGAGCAAGAGTACGCGCCAAGCGCTTTATTCGGTTGCGAACGTGGATTTGGACCGGATGCAACGGGTGCCTTCGGGAAAGGGGAGGAAGTGGTTTTACGACGACCGGGTGGGCAAGGAGAATCAGGTGACGAATTATGCCTATAAGGGCACGCAGTGGGACCGGGGCCATTTGACGCGCCGGACGGCGGTGACTTGGGGCGAGGACGTGGCTTACGCGACGAAGGCCAGCAATGATAGTTGCGCATATACGAACGCGTCGATGCAACACAAGAATTTTAACGAGGACGAGTGGCGGGCCGTTGAGACTTTGGTGAGCGAATTCAGGTTGGCTACAAAGCTGAACGTGGCGACGGGACCTATTTTTACAATCGCGGATCGTTTTTTATCCGGAGTTACGGAGACTTTCCGGTACGGATACCGGCGGGGTTCTGGAAGGTGATCAGTTACGTGAACTCGAAAAGCGGGAAGCTGTGTACGGAAGCGTATGTTTTTTTTCAGGACTTGCCGAGCGTGAGAAGTTCCAAGGGCAGGGCCCGGCTGAGGCTTAAGAATATGCAGGTGACAACTACGGAGGTATCCCAATGGACGAGCCTGAATTTTGACGCCAAACAGATTGACAGTAACCCGCTTAAGTTTTACGACGGACCGGAAAGCATTAGGGCCAAGGATTACAGAGATCTTATGAATAAAAACCCGGATACGGTGGCTCTGGATGAGGGAATTGTGGGGTTGAGGTCGGTATCGGAGGCGAGGAACAGGTTGCCTTTGGAGGAGTTTTACGATTTGATTGACGAGGTCCGTTGGGTATAGGAAAGAAAAAAGGGCCCTTGCGGGCCCTTTGGGATTTATGTCAAACCGATCTATGAGAATTCTTTTGTTGCCTGATGTAGGGGCAAGGTGGGAACCTTACTGTAAGGGTAGTCACAAGGCTGGAGCCTCGCGACAGCTCAGCCTTTTAGTAGAAGAGTTTTACCACCGCGCTGAGGTTTGAGCGGGTGAAGGCAGAGGTGATTACTTTTTCGCCGGCTTGGACGGTGAGTTTTTTGATGCCGTACACGTCTTCTTTGAGGAGTCCGCCGAAATAGCGCATTACGCGTGTCTTGTAATCAAGATCGTTTATTCTCTCAAGGTTGATGAGGGTGTGGGTGTCGGCAGTCTTCTGTACGCTGTCGGGCTTGACGGTTACGGTCATGGTGCCGGTCTCTTTGGAGAGGGATACGGCGATGGTTTTGCCATGGAAGTCTTTTTTGCCGATGACTTGCTGTTCCACCGCTTGAAGTACGGCGTCCTTCTGGAAACCTTTGGCGAGACCTTGGGCTGTGAGTGTGATAAGAAGTGCTACGGCTAGGATCAGGCTTTTCATGGCGTTGTATGTTTGTCGGTTATGCCAATTCTAATCCATAGGGCGTGCCAAATCTCGGGATCGGGGTTCTTGGGGCCGTTAAGGCAGTTTTCAGTTTGGGTTGCAGAAAAGTGTGTATCGTTTTCGGACGTTTTTACGGTGGCTTTTTGTTCGGTTTTGGGCGTTTTTGGGGTTGAGGGGGTGGGTCCAAGTCAATTGGCAACGCATGGCTTTTTTGAAAATGTTCAAGGTCGGTGGTTTACGAGGCCGGGGTCACCGTCCAGGGCGATCCCGGTCCCAACATTTGAAGAATGGGGTTACCATCCGTGTCGAGAGACAGGGCGTGCCCGTGTCTGTACAATTTCTTGGCAGTCAGGGCTTGGACGGATACGGATTTTGGCCCCGGAAGTCCGGGGAGTTTTGGCCATAGGGGATAATGTTGCACATACCTTGGAGTCGGGAGAGGCCTTTTTCGCCGTAGCGTTGGGCGAGTTGTTCGGGATTCAGATTGGTGGTGAAGTGGGTTTTTGCCAAACCTTTTTCCGAGAGGCCGTAGCGGGTCTGCAGGATCTGTTCCATGGGGCTTATTTTGCTGCCGTAATGGTTGACGTCGATCTCGGCGCCGAGGTCGTCGAACAAGACGCTGGCGGGTTGGGCGTGGGCGCCGATGCCGAAGCGGAGGAAATCGTCCATGTCGCCGTTGAACATGCGCAGGGCCATGTCGGGGCAGGATACGTGGCGGAAGGGACGCAGGCGGGCGTTCATGAAAATTCTCATGAGCGTGGACTTGCCTCTGCCGGGCGGTCCGTAGAGGAGTATCCCTTTGGAGAGGTTGCCCCGGAAGGCGGGGTCGTTGCGGAAATAGGCCATCAGGTCCTCCGCCACGGGGAGGGTGTCTCCGGAGAAATTGAGGGGGAAGGTTTCGGCCGACATGGCTTCGATCAACCGCAAGCGGGCCTTGGAAGACGGGATCTCGGGCTCGTCGGAATGAAACAGGGAGGCTTTGCTCTCTTTTACCAGTTCGGAGATGTGTTCCATATTTTGGGGTTCGGACGGGGGCGGTCCCCGCGTCCGGCGTTATGGATGAAAGGTGGACGGGACCGTCCGCGATATTTGGAGAGGGGCCTTGTGTGACCTTTCGCGTGTGAGACGGGACATGCCCGTGTCTCTACGTTTATCGGCGCCGGTCCGGTCAGCGGAAGCGGGAGTTGTTTTTGGCCCTTTGGGCGTTCTTCCTTTTTCCGACCCGGATAAATGCGTCCAGGCTTATGATGTTTTTCCTTTCCCTGCGGATGTACCGGTTGAGCCATTCGGTCGTCTTTACGGGGTCGCTATGGGTGTCGCGGTTCAGGGACAGGGCTTCGGCCACTTCGGCTACGGTCACCTCCCTGAGAGCTTGTCCGTTGAGATCGAGGGCCGGGAGCGGGTCCTGCGGATTTGGCGTTTTTTGGCTTTCGTCCCTGGCCGGGGCTTGGGTTTCCGGCGGCCGGAAACCCAGATCGTTGAGGATGAAAGGGCTCTCGCCCCCGTCTTCCGGCTTGGGGGACTTTTCCTTGCGGGGCTCGCGGTTCAGGATCGGGAGCCTCCCTTCCGAGAGGAGCTCCGGATACAGGTCCTTGAGGAATACCTCCAGGTTTTTGATCGGCTGTTTCTGCCGCCTGATCCAGTCGCGGGCGTAGCCGCCCATGGTTTTCTCACAAAGGTTGGGGTATCCGATGTTGTCGAGCGCCTCGCGGACCTGTTGCGGGACGGGGATATAGGCCCTCAGGTAGGGCGTGAGCCCGTATTCGTCGGTCTGTTCCTTTTCCTCTTTCGACAGCCCCAGAAACTTTTGGAGCATGCTTCCGGGCTCTGCTTTCCCGGCCTTTCCGGTTTGCGGTACGGGCGGTGTTTTTGGCGTTACCGGTTTCGGGGCTTCCGCCGGTTTTACGGATCCGCGGGCCTCCGCCGAAACATTCGCCGTTTGGGCGGAAACGGTTTTTTCCGTAAAGGCCGTCCCCTGTCCGGTTTTGCGGGACACTCCGGCGATGGACAGGACATTTATTCCGGCGAAGACCTTTTCGGCGATCAGTACGCCCTCGTTTTTGAGGGCGGTTACGGCTTTGCGGACGGTATCGTAGTTGGCGCCAAGCATCACGGCGTATTCCTTCCTGGACCTTTCGATTCCGTGAAGCAGGCACTCCAGGATCCTTTTGGCGGAGGCCTTGAGGTCTTCGGAGAGAAGAAGATCGAGTATCATCGCTTTGTCGCTGTCTTCTAACGCGGAAACGGGAGTCATGTCGGGTTGTTTGTTTTGGTTCTGTTCTTTGGGTCGGTGACTGGAATCGGTCTTAAGCGAAGCAAAAGTATATAATTTTTAAAATTACTATTCATATTTAAAATATAAATATTTTTATTTTATAGATAAAATACAATATTCCCTGTGCTTTATGTGCCGTAAAAGCTCTTAAAGGTGGTTTTATTTATATCCACACTCAGAATAAATCACTTATCCGTCTTATTGATACTTAATATTAATATTTTGATCATATTTTTATTTTTTTTAAAAAGTATCACAGTACATGACAAAAAATGGCTTTCCGAATCATTGCGTAATTTTGAGTGACCAAACTTAAACCCGCAAAACGATTGGAAAGCCAGTTCGAATATACAAAACTACAGACCTTAATTACCAGTGAACCCGAGTTAAAGAAACTGAATAAGGCCCGACTAAAACTGCTTTGTTACCTGATAACCTCGTTGATCAAAGTCCAAAAGGTTGGTTTCAGACACCTTTCGGAAGGATACGATTCGGGAGCTACGGTGACGTCCAACATGAGGAGGATTCAGCGTTTCTTTGCCAAATTCGAATTTCCGGAAGAGGGCTTTTCCCGGCTTATCATCAGGATGATTCCCGTCAAAGGGAAATACCGGATCGCCATTGACCGGACCAACTGGAAGTTCGGGAAAAGGAACATCAACTTGCTGTTTCTCTGCGTTGTATACAAAGGCGTGGGTATTCCGTTGATATGGAAAGTGCTTGGGGACAAGAAGGGGAATTCGAGCACAGCCGAACGAAAAGACCTACTCGGGAAATTTATCGAATGGTTCGGTTCGGATATGATCGAACACATTACGGCGGACCGGGAATTTATAGGCGAAGAATGGTGGGAATTCCTGCTGGAACACGGGATCCCTTTTTACATCCGCATCAAGGAAAACGCGTTAATAGGATTGCGTGGCGGAAGATTCGTAAACGCCAGGCGATTGTTTGCACCCCATAAGCTGAAAGTCGCCTATTTTCATCCGACTTCCGTGACGATCGCCAAGGTGAAGGTGTATGTTTCGGGAATGAAGTACATCGAGAACGGAAAGCTCGAATACTTGATCCTCGCGTCTCCGAAAAACACTCGGGAAAGCTTGGAGATTTACCGTGAACGCTGGCAGATAGAAACCATGTTCAGAGGCTTCAAAAGTGCGGGCTTCAACCTTGAGGATACGCATTTACAAGATTACGGAAGGATAAACAAGTTGCTGTGTGTCATAGCAATAGCGTTTATCTGGTCGTATAATATCGGGATTTTCAAACACGATGAGGAGAAGCCGATCAAGATCAAAAAACACGGGAGAAGGGCGAAAAGCTTTTTCTCGTACGGCCTTGAGGAAATAGCCCACGCTCTGATTAATAAGGTCGAAACGAAGATCGAGAGATTATCAGGGCTATTTTTGTCATGTACTTAGAAAAAGTATATTTAAACCTATGGTTAACAGTGATTTAACTAATGTTTATTTTGACGAATTAATTTAAATTAGACTTTACGAATTATCTATTGCCATTATCTTTAATGACATTTTAAAGTTTTTATTTTATATTTTTTCAACATAAGAATTACCGTAAGTGAAAATATTATAGGAAAAGGATAAAAAACGATAAGGATTTATTTTTTGGGATTGACAAGGGGTAGAGGGTGGTTTTGCGGTATTCCACTTTGGAAGAGAAAACGATCAGGATCGAAATTTTTTCTTGGGGGGGAAATCCCCGATCTGATCGGATCAGATCTTTCCTTTAAGTTTTTATTTCTGATCTATTGATCTTGATCCAGATCAGGATCTGATCCGCGCGTATACGCATGTGCGCACACGCGCGGATCGGGGGCTGTTCACCTGACCACTTTTTCGAGTTTTTGGAGACCGATCCCGGAGTGTTCGGCGTACTCTTCGAGGGTTACGTATTGGTGGTCTCCTTTTCCGAGGGCCTTTCGGACTTCGCGGAGTTCCCGGCGGGCGCCGCTCGGCGATTTTCCGGTGACTATCTGGATGTCTTTGGGGTAGATGACAATTCTTTTCATATCATTTGCTCCTCGCATTTCTGTTTTGCTCTTCTCTTCCGGTATGTGGGGACCAAGTTCCGCCCCGGGGCGGACACTTATCTTGAATTTTGTTGTGTTTTTTCGGGACAGTCGGTACGGACGGGCGAAACGGGCCGTATGTCCGGCCGTGGGCGGGAAGGTACCGGGGTTTGTGCGTAGTATACGGAAAGTGTCAATCATTTGGCTAGATCCCTTAGTATTTAGAGAGTTATAAATTGTGTTATGTAAAATAAGGGCGGTTTTCGTACGAAAATCGGAGACGGATCGCAGGATCAGACCCTGTGGATAAGTGCTGGTATACTGGGGTGAAGCCTTTAGTACCGTGGTGTAAAGCCCCTTTATATATTGTATAAAATCGTGATGTAAGAAAATGGAGGGTTATGGAAAAGGAGATTCTTGAGGCTTTGAGGGAATGGGTAGGCGTGGGTATGGCACCGGTGGCGGGGTTCTTTCTCAGGGAGCTGGTCCGGGATATCCGGAGGCTGACGGGGGAGCTTCACGGCATCCGCGGTTTGTTTGGTGGGGCGGATAGAGGAGCGTATGGCGGCTTCGGAGCGGGAGCTTCGGGAGAGGGTCGGGGCGTTGGAGGAGAGGAATTGAGTTTGTTTTTGATTTTCGGGACAATCTGGGTGTGGCAGGTAGGAACCTGCCGGTAAGGGTAGTCACCGGGCTGGAGCCCGGCGACGGCCGAGGGGTTGCTTGAGTGGAAATGGTATTTGTCGCGGTGTTGGGCCGTGTTGTTGTATGTTAATTTGTTGGTTTTATGGCTAGACAAAAGGGAATTATCAAGATTCAGGGTAAGATCGGCGGAATGTCGTTTTACCGTCAGAACGGGGAGTATTTGGTGCGCGAGGCCGGTGGCGTGAGCGCGGAGCGTATGAGGAATGATCCGGCGTTCGCGAGGACGCGGGAGAATCAGGCGGAATTCGCGGAGGCCGGGCGTCAGGGCAAGCTGATCAGGACGGCGTTCCGGAATTCTTTGGCGGGGGCGCCTACGGGGTCTTCGGCGGCGAGGCTGACGCAACGGCTGATGAAGGTGTTGCAGGCGGACACGACCAACGGGCGCGGTGAGCGTAACGTTTCGGACGGGGATTTGGCTTTGGTTTCCGGGTTTGAGTTTAACGGGAAGGCGGGGCTGGACTCGACGTTGTTCGCGGAGGTGTCGCTGGGCTTTGACGATTCGGCGGAGGAGCTGACGGTTTCGGCCTCTGTGGTGCCGGTCACGGATGTGGTGGCGCCGGCCGGGGCTACGCATTTCCGGGTACGGTCGGCGGTGGCTTCGCTGGATTTTGGCGAGGGTAAGCTTAAGTCGGCGTTCGCGGTGAGTTCGGAATTCGGGGTAAAGGAGGGGACGGCGCAGGCTGTTTCTCTTGTGACGGCTTATGACAAGGCGCTGTCTGCGCATACGTTGGCTTTGGTTGGAATTGAATTCCTTCAGGAGGTTAACGGGATGATGTATCCTTTACGCAACGGGGCGTTTAACGCGTTGCAGCTGAGGGGGTATCATTCGGCGGTTTAACCATTCGCATGTGAGACAGGGCATGCCCGTGTCTGTACGTTTCCCAGCCCTGTAGGCCGGGTTATTGTCTATCGGGCCGATGGCCCTTGGGCGTTGGAGCCCGGTGGCGGCGGTTTTGTATTCTTTGGAGATTGGAATCTGTACTGAACGTGGTGTTGGTTTGGTTGGGGCCCGGGACGGTTTTCGTCTCGGGTTATTTTTTTGGGTTTGGTGAAGGTTTGGGGATAGGATGCTTAGCGGGTCCTGACGTGGGTTTTGTTTCTGTGTTTGACCAAAAGACTACGTTTGTATTTCATTGTTAATCAGACTGTTGTTTGTTTTGTAGCTGGTTTATGGAAAAGGGTTTTATGCGGGTCCGGGATCGGGTTTTGGTTGTTTTTTTGACGGGTTTTTCGGGTAGGTGTGTTTGTGTGTTACCATTCACGTGGGAGACAGGGTACGCCACTGTCTGTACGGGACCTTTGGGACGATGTTGGAATTAACCATTCGCGTGGGAGACAGGGCATGCCACTGTCTGTACGGGTTTTGGGGATAATTTGAGGTAAAAATCCGGTTTTGGGGCGTGTTATGGGAACGGTTTTTTGTTTTTTTGTCGGTTAGTTCTGCCTGAATTCCGTAGGTGTGGCGCCTGTCTTTTTCTTGAACAGTTTACTGAATGACTTGGGGTTTTCGAAACCTAGTTCGTAAGCGATCTGGTTGACATTGAGTTCGGTGGCCATAAGCATTTGCTTGGCTTTTTCCAGCAGATAATAATCGATATGCTCTTTGGTGTTCTTGCCTGTTTCTTTTTTCAGCAGATCGCTCAGGTAGTTGGGCGAGAAGTGAAGTTGTTCGGCGCAGTATTTTACCGTGGGCAGGCCTTTCTCCAGCGCATGTTCCGATTTGAAGTAATCCAGCAGCAGCTTTTCCAGTTTCAGCACCACTCCTTTGCTTTGTTTGTGTCTGGTGATGAATTGGCGGTCGTAGAACCTCTTACAATAGCTGAGCAACAGGTCCAGGTTCGACACGATGAGGTCGTTGCTGTGGCGGTCAATGTTTTGGCCGTATTCTTCTTTTATGTTGTCAACGCATGTGTTTATCTTGGTTCTTTCTTGTTTCGACAGGTGCAGCGCTTCGTCCGTTTCATAAGAAAAGAAGGTATAGTCATTCATCTTTTCCGCCAATGCGGTACCGTACAGTATATCCGGGTGTATGAACAAGCTCCATCCGTCGGTATCCAGTATCTCGTCGCTGAGATGGGAATGGAACATGATCTGGTTTGGGGCGGCAAACAACATGGTCCCTTCCTCAAAATCGTAATAACCCTTTCCGTACTTCATCTGGCCAGAGGAGTCTTTCATGGAAATGACATAGAAATCCACTGTCGCTCCGCTGAATTCGGCCTCCCCTACCGGAAACTTCATGTCGGAAAATCTGATCAGCGAAACGCTGGGATGCTTTGGCGGGTCGCAACCCAACATCCCGTGCAGTTCGCTTATGGATTTGATATGGTATATCCCCTTCATTTAATGACAGTTAATCCCGGATCGGTTATCACTTCACCCCCACTTGTCCGCGGATCATCCTGCGGGTCCTGTCAGTCGAGGGAGGCTTGAAAAACATCGTCGTGAACTTGCGCATGAGTCCTTGCTCGTGTACCGCTTTGGGGTTTGTAAAGGCTTGGTAACCGACGAATCCGCCCTTGTACCTTCCCATACCGCTATAGCCGACTCCTCCGAAGCCCATATGGTCACTGTCGGCGTGCATCAGCAGGTCATTGACGGTAACTCCCCCGCTGGAAGTGTTGTTGATGACCTTGTCGATGGATTTCCGGTTCCGTCCAAAGATATACAGCGCCAACGGCTTTTCCTTTCGGTTTATAAAGCTTATCGCGTCGGCCAGGTCGGTGTAGGTGTATATGGAAAGCACGGGGCCGAAGACCTCTTCTTGGGACACCCGCAGGTTTTCTCCCGGATTCACGATCATTGTCAGGGGTATTTTCCTAGTGACGGGATCCGGTACGGACTCCTCCCCCGGATTGGACATAATGATTCGGCAACCGGCCTCCCGAGCTTCTTTGACGTATCCGGTGACTCTGTCGTAAGCCCGGTCGTCGATAACGGAAGTGAAGTCGTCGTTTCCGATTATCGAAGGGTAAGCCCTGTCCACTTAGGATTGGGCCTCGGCGATAAACGTCTCCAGTTTGTCTTCGGGCAACAGGACGTAATCGCCTGAAATGCATACCTGCCCGGCGTTGGTCATCCTTATCAGGCCTATTTTGGCCGCCGCGGACTTGACATCGGCGTCATCGAGAATTACACAGGGGGACTTCCCTCCCAACTCCAATATGGTGGGCGTAAGATTCTTCGCGGTGGCGGCCAAGATATGTTTTCCCACTTCGGAACCACCCGTAAAGAATAACAGATCCCACGGTTGGGAAGTGAAGGCTTTTGAGACTTCCACGCCGCCGGTAATCACGGCCAATTCTTCTTCTGGGAAGTATTCCGCAACGAGCCTTTTGATAAGCTCGGCCGTACGCGGCGTACTTTCCGAAATTTTTATCATCGCCCTGTTGCCCGCGACCAAGGCGTCTATGGCCGGGTCAAAGGCCAGGCTCACCGGCGCGTTGAACGGAGACATAATGCCCACCACTCCCAGCGGTTCGTTGACGATGTAGGTCCGTTGGCCGGTGACCGACATCAAGCCGGAGGATTTCCTCTCCCTACGCATCCACTTCCTAAGGTTCTTTTTGACCTTCTTGACGTGCGAGAGCTGCGGGAATATGTCGGCGGTGAAGATCCAGTCGCGGCTACGGCTTCCGAAGTCGCTCTGCAAGGCGTCGGTAATCTTGTCTATGTTGTTTCTCGTGAGCCGTTCGATCCTGTCAATCCTGTCGATCCTTTCCCTGTAACTCGCCATATGGGAAGCCCTGTAGGCGTTCTTCTGCAGGGTGAACACGCGTTCCAATTCAGATATTTGATTTTCCATGAGAATACATTTTGGATGACGACACACTTATTTGACCCGTTTCCATATAACCGTTTGCCCAAGCAAAGGGACGCCTATGTAGCCTCTCATATGCATCTCCCCTTTTCTGAGTTTTACTTTGCAGCTATACATTTTGCCACTATTGGCGTCATATATTTCCCCGTCGGCATATTCGCCGTTTTTATATCTTAGTCCGGTAAGGTTGGTGATTCCCACCAAGTCCCTGTTCCGGAGGGCTTCGTCCGGGTTGTTCGTGTCTTTTTTCGAAGTGACGCCGTCAGTCCCCACTATGTCTTTTCCCCACAGCAATTTGCCGCAATAGGCGTCACCGCATTTGTAGAACTCCATCCGGCCGTCTTTGTCTTCGGTCTCCCAGACACCTATAATGGCGTCGGGCCCCTCTTGGGCGTAGGTCCGCATTGTTATCAGCAGGACCGCAAAGAGTGTCATTATGCTTTTCGCTTTCATCGTCACCTCGGTTGAGTGATAAATAATTCCTAACGATACAAAGGTTGCGGGTTTGGATAGAGCCAAGGGCACCGGATTACTGATAATGGGATCCGGATTACTGTTGATAGAGAGCGGGTTATGTTTGAGGGGGTATTCGGGGGAGAAACCGGGCGTGCTCTGGCTGTGTGTCTCCCGGCCCGGAAGGCCGGGTTATTCTCTGGCGGGCCGATGGCCCTTGGGGAGTGGATCCCCGGTTACGGCGAGGGGTTAGTCCCAAAACAGGACCATTCGTGTGGGAGACAGGGCATGCCCTGTCTGTACGGTGGTTAGTGTTTGTTGGTTTCCAGAAAGGTGTCCAGGTCCCAGTCTTGTTTTTTGCCGTGGCGTTTCAGGAGCCAGAGGCCGTAGAATTTGAGGGCGTCTTCGGAAGGCGTGTTGTCGGTCCATTCTTGGAGGTAACGGCGCTCGTATTTGTATTCGCTCTCGAACTCGATATCCGACATGTATTCGAAGCGACTGTCTTCGCTGTCGTGAAGCTCTATCGCCTCATTCTTTTTGCGGGCGTATTCCTCGTGGAAACGCTGTTCGAGCTGTTGTTTGTCTGCCTGTTGTTTGGCTTTGTCTTTACGGCGCTTGTCGGCGTCTTCCTGTTTTTTCTTCCGTTCCCTTTCGGCTTCTATCTCTTGGCCATAATAATCTTCTTTGAGGGCTTTATAGAGATAGGCGCCCTTGCTCTGCACGTCTTTCTTTTCTTCGATACGGGCTATGCAGTAGGCCACTTTCTCTTCGCCGTACTGTTTGACCATACCGTACAGTTTCTTCTCGGTAAGCCAATCCGGCAACGCTATGGATACGGATGCGGGAGGTTGAGCCTCGGCGTCTTCTGCCGGTATAGTAATAGGATCGGTCCCATCCGATAAAGGCGTTTCGGTTGACTCGGTGTCGGGAACAAGGCCCGACTTGGGCGCTATGGAGAACTCTATGGCTTTGGGAACACGGTGTACGCGGACGATCTCGTAGGTTATGTTGATGTCCGATTTTTCGTTGACCTCGTCGACGGCCACATCCAGTACCCTGCGTTTGAAGGACGGGAAATGCTTGTACTTGTCGCGGATATAGAACATCTCCTTGAGGTAGTCGATGTCCATTTTCCTTTTCCTGATTTTCGGGAAATACTGGATCATCAGTTCATATAGCCTCAGGGAGTAGTGCGACTTACTGAAAGCGTATACGTTTTTGAGCAGATAGGAGGTGTAGTTGTCCTTGAGGTTGAGGAAAAACTCCTTCATCTCCATGGAAAGTTTTACGGTGATGTAATCTTTCTTGATATCGCCTTTGGCTACGGTGATGAAGGCGTAGGACTCCCAACGCCCGCCGTAGTCGATATCGATAGAGCTTTTGGTAAGGCCTCTGGCGGCGTCCCGTACACGCTTGTAGCCACTGGAAATCTTTTTGCCACTCTCAAGACCGACAATGTCCCGGATGGGGATTTTGTATTCGGTGAAGTCTTGGTCTTCGGGCTTGATTTGCGCGCATATGAGCAGAATGATCCTCTGCTGGTACAGCGAGAAGCTCTCCTTGGCGTTAATCACCTTGTTGCTCTTGACAACCTTGTATAATTTGAACCTTTCCGGAACAGGGATTTGGCGTGACATTTTGTTACCTCCAACGCCATGGAGTTCAACGAAAGCGGTAAACCGGAGGTGACCGGATTAAGCTTTAACGATAAATTCCTGACGATATTTTCATATAAAATCACTTGAAAAGTCTTTGTAAGATAACAAAATGTCACAGATAAACGATAAAGAAGGGTGTTTTTTTCAAACAACAGATTACATAATGTCACAATCAGCCGAAAAGTCCCTAATCCGTCACACTTGCAAAAAATAGCGGATCAACCAAGATAACATAATGTCACAGACTAAATCTTGTATCCTTGTCCAAATGCTCATTTGAGACAAAAGATAACATAACGTCACAGGTTAACTCCGATTTTTTTGCCTTAGAAAGCTCTTTTATTGTCTTAAAAATATTATTTACTGTATTTTACAGGATAAAGATAACTATATGTCACAGAACAGGCAGCAAAACGTCACGCAAAAGTCCCTAATCCGTCACACTCAGTCCCTAATCCGTCACAGATAGTCCCTAATCTGTCACACTCAGTCCCTAATCTGTCACAGATAGAGGGCGTAACTTATTGATAATGAAAGTATACGGAGGGCCGAAAACATTTAAAACAAAGTAAAACAATTAAAACAACAACTAAACTATAGGAGTGTTTGGGGTTGTTGTTCGCTTTTGATTTTTTAGATTTTTGGAAATCTACAAAGGGTCGAATGGCAAGGTGAATATGACCCAAAGCGAGTAAACCATATTTGCGCTTTAAGGGCTTTTGCGTCAAAAACAACCCAAGCAAGGAATAAGAGATAAAGCCCCTGAGAAGGGCTTAAAAACACCTATTCAAGTGGATGTCGGGTTTTACCGCTTGGCGGGATTCTTTAGTAGGGTTGCGGAAGTTAATCCGGAAACAATCAAAATTTTCGGCATACGACAATCTTCTTTGCCCCACAACCGACCGATATTTGAATGAAGGAAAAATAAAGGTCAAGGATTAGTTTTTTGGAACGCAAAGGGCGTAATTATGAACGCGGAGTTTGCGAGGCAAAACGGCAACCATAGGGCGAGAATAATTTTTTAGATACAGAAGTAGAGGTAAGGTGGATTTTGACAGAATTGTTAAACTGATTATTACGGAATATTTTTCGGAATGCGGAAAAGGGGTTTTGTGGGATAAGTTCTTGTCACCCGATTTTTTGATTACCGAATTGAGGAGCCAAGCGGTATCCGAAGGAATGATTCGGGGTTGGGGTGATGATGATGACCGTGTATTGGAGGCTATCGAGCGGGAACTGGGAATGTCGCATGGCGATTCTGAGGTTATTGTCGTATTGGACAGTTCCTTTTTGGAGAGGAAAGGATTGGTTTTCAGGAAAAACAGGATCAGGGAATTTTGTAAATGGCATTGGGACACGGTGCCACATTCGGACTTGTTGTCGACTTTCGACCATATTTTCCTTATTCCGGCCGAAGGGGTTTTGTTCGTTATCCATCATGAAGGCTTGTTCTGTAGGTTTGAGACTAAAGATTATTGACAATTCGGGATGATAGAAAGACTGAGACGTTTGTATAAGATTGCCGTTTCGCAATACGGGATGCGCAAGGGCTGGAATATAGTGCGTGACGGGGAAATAGTCGGGAGGTTGGAAGATCCGGAGTTCGCCGACATGTTTTGGGGATCTTACCGAGTAAAGGCCTCAGGGGACGAGGTGTTGGATTCCGGATTTTGGGACAGGGGCGTTTTCGATTTCGTGAGTATAGAATTGGGCGAGGTGGCTCCGCATGCTTTCGGGGTTTGGAAAGGAAAGCCATGCGATGGGGGAAGGATTTTTATGCGCGGGTTGTATATCCAGCCAAAAACGAATGCGAGAAGAGGATTGTCCGGGTGTTGGAGTGTTTTTTATAGATCTGGAAAAATCCGAATCAAGAAATGGATAAACCGATTTCGGCCTTTATGAGGCAAAGGACTTATGTTTCTTGATGTTATTTTCGGCAAGTAGGAGGGGCTTGGAGTGTGGACACCTGAAGATTAGGGAAAAAGTAGGTATTTGTAATAAGCCAGGAACTCCCGGAGAAGTGATACGGCGTCACGTTTTTCGTGGTAGTCGGCGGAGACGGAGGATACTTTTGTCAGGCCCTCTTGGGCAAAAGCCAGTTTGGCACGGGTAAGGTGATAGTATTGGCTTACGACAATGACTGAGGACTTCTTGCCTTGGGTTTCTACAAAGTTCTGGGCGGTTAACCGGGTATTATTGCCTTTGTCATCGGTGAGGATGTCTTGTGGCGGGATTCCTTTTTTTCGAAGATACTCGGCCATTCGGGTACCTTCGGGATGGCCTTCTTTGCCTATGCCTCCGCTTACGAATATTTTTTTGACGAGACGTTTTTCGTAGAGCTCCAAACTTTTGTCAACACGGGCCTTCAGTCGGGGTGATAGGGATCCGTCCGGGTTAACAGTATTACCGAAAACAACGGCGAAGTCGCTGGGTGGCGGCGTGCCGGTGAGGCCGTCAACGGCGGTGTAGGTAAGGTGCGCCAGAATCCATACGAAAAGGATTAGGTGTATATATTTTAGGGTCTTCATTTCGGTAAGGTGTCACCGGCGAGGGAATCCGGTGACAGTATGTTTGTGAGTTTGCCTATCGTATAGCGCCTTTATTAGGTTATTATTTTTTGGTTTTGGCGACAGCCTGGGAGAGCATCCAGCGGATTTCGGCTTTTGGGTAGCCGGATTTGATCAGTTGGCGGATCACTTGTTCGGTTTTGTCGTAGGCGCTGTTGAGCTTTTTTACCTCTTCGTTGCTTAGTCCTTGCTGGATTACGCGGTCCTTGACGGGCATGCGGAGTTCTGTGGTCTGGTTTTCCGGTGCCCCGGTTTTTGGGTCCGTCTTCGGTTGAGTTTTGGCGAGGATAGCTTCCGGCGCCACTTTTCCGGCGGCGATAGCTTGGAGGTCGGCTTTTTTGATTTTGGTTTCTCCCTTGAGAACCGCCTCTTTGGTCTCGGGCGCTATTTCGCCGATGAGGTCAAGACCTTGGGCGTATTGGGCGGCGTTGCGTACGGAGCGGTCGGTCATGTCGTTTTGCAGGCCGATCTCTTTGGCTTTGTCGCCCGTTCGGAAAAATTTTCCTAACGGTTCCTGCTGTGTTTTGGCGTCTTTGATTTTCTCGTGGTTGTAGCGCAGGCCCACGTAGTAGGTCCGTTCGGCTTCGGTGAGGTTCCTTCTGCCTAGCTGGTTGTCGATCATCCAGTCTTTGGCCTGATCGATGGTTTGGATGTCGAGGTTTTTTTCGGAATAGTCCACCCGTGCGCCTTCGCTTTGGATTTGCTGTATGGCTTTCCAGCGGTGGTGGCCGTCGACAAGGACTTTTCGGCCGTCGAGGAGGAAGGTTACGAGAGGGTCGCGGACGCCTTCGTTGCGGATGTTTTCGAGGAGTTGTTCGAATTCGTGTTCCCTATGGGGGCGAATGAATTTTTGGAGTTCGGGGAGGATGTCGAACTCGTCGACGGCTTTTTGGGCCATCATGGCGAGCGCTCCGGTGTTTTTCGGGCTTGGTTTGGCGTTGAAGCTGCTAGCGAATTTCTTTTTCATGCTGCGTGAGTTGGTTTACCTCTGTGGCGAGGCTGGTGAAATCGTCGGCGCTGTTGGACTGCGGGGCGTAGTCGAAGATGGACTGTTGCATGGAAGCGCATTCGCCAAGGTGTTTGTATGACCTGATGACGGTGTCGAGGACGGGGTAGTGCTGGCGCATCATGGCCTCGAACTCGTTTTGGTAGGTACGTACGGCCTTGTTGCTGATGAGAACGCCGAGGAGGTTCAGCTCCTTATTGCCGTAGCGCTGGACTTCTCCGATAAGCTCGGTGAGGGTCAGGAGACCGTCGGAAGCCATTTTGGATGCTTCGCAGGGTACGAGCACGTGCGTGGAAGCGTTGAGGGCGTTGAGCGTGAAAAAGCCGAGTGAGGGCGGGCAATCGATGAGGATGTAGTCGAAGGACTGTAGCTGTTCGAGTTTTTCGCGCAGGAGCAGGAAAGCGTTCATACGGCCGGCGTATTCGGATTCGGCGCGGGCGAGTTCGAGGTTCCCCGGGATGATCGAAAGGTTTTCGGTTATGGGCGCCACGGGCGTTTCGCCGTTGCGGATGATGGCGTCGGCGATAGTCGGCTGACCGTCTTCGGGAACGGCGTCGAGGTGTGCGGTGAGATTGGCTTGCGGGTCGAAGTCGGCGAGCAGTACGCTGAACCCTTGTTTGGCCAGCGCCGCGCCGAGGTTGGCGGTGACGGTAGTCTTGCCTACGCCGCCTTTGTGGTTTATGATGGATATGATTTTTGGCATGGATGAAAGTTCGGGAATTTTTGGAAAGGTTGAAAGGAGCGGGGCCACGGAATGCCCGGCAAAAGGGGTATATTCGTTCCGGTAATATTAATCTCCGCCCGGCAGGACGACAACGTTTATTATTTTGGGGCGGAGCTGACGTTTTTTAATTGTTTTTATGAAAAGTGTAGCGACGGAAAACCACGCGGAAGAGATCCGGAATTTATACGAACAAGGCAAAAGGGAAGAGGCGCTGGAATACGCTATCGGGGTTTACGCCGATTCCGGCGAAGGCTTTGAAGAAGTTAGGGATTGGGCCGCAAAGGCCGATACGGCGGAACGCTTGACGATTTTGGCGTTGGCCCTTTGCGCTTCGCATGATTATAAAGGCGCCAAGAAGACGGCGAACAGGGGGATAAAGGCTTCCGAAGAGGAGGTGAGGGATTCCGTGCAACAGGGCCTGGCGGCGGGCATACTCCGCGGTTTGGAGAGAATAGTAGAGGATTACGGAGAGGCGGTAGGCGTCAAGGCCAATAACCACCATACCTATCTGGTCAGGGGCGAAGCCAAGGCGGGATTGGGAGACACAAAAGGCGCTATAGCCGACTACGACAAGGCGATAAAAATCAAAGAGGACTTTTGTTGGGCCTATAACAGCCGGGGCGAGGCCAAGGTGAAATTGGGAAAAAGGAAAGAGGCCATAGCCGATTTCGGGGAAGCCATAAAATACAAGGCCGACTGCTATCCGGCGTATTATAACAGGGGACTGGAGCGGTATGAAATCGGAATGAAGGAAGAGGCCATAGCCGATTTTGGCAAGGCCATCGAATTCAGGCCGGACCATTATCTGGCATACTTCGACCGGTCTTGCGCACAGTACGATCTCGGAAGATACGGCGAGGCGGAGGCCGACTGCGATAAGGTTATCGAAATCAAAGACGACTATTACCAAGCCTATTGTAACCGGGGTAACGCCAGAAACAAGCTGGGGAAGACAGAGGAGGCCGTAGCCGATTTTGACAGGGCGCTGGAACTTCGCAAGGATTATCCCACGGCTTACTTTAACCGGGGGAACATGAAGTACTGGCAGGGGAAATACCAAGAGGCGATAGCTGACTATGACAAGGCTTTGAGCCTGAGAAGGAAGGACAGCAAGGCTTATTACAGCCGGGCGACTTCGAAATATTTCCTTGGCAGATACAACGAGGCCATCTCCGACTACAACAAGGCCATCAGGTTCAAGACCGACTACTATCAGGCGTATCATGACCGAGGTCTGGCGAAACAACTGCTGGGAAGGAACGAGGACGCGATAACCGATTACGGTAAGGCCATCAAATACAAACCGGATTTTCGGAGCGCCTACGGGAGCCGGGGCAAAGCCAAACTAAGTTTGGGCATGTACGAGGAAGCCATAGCGGACTATGACAAAATGTTAGAGATCGAGGCCGACTATATAGCCTATTTCCATCGTGGCTACGCGAAGGGACTAGCCGGTAAAGGCGAGGAGGCCATGGCCGATTACGACAAGGCGTTGGAGCTCAAGCCGGATTTATGGCAAGCCTACAATAACCGGGGCGACGCGAGATCGAAACAGGGACGGTATGAGGAAGCCATAACGGATTTTGACAAGGCGATAGAGGCCCATGGGGAAAACCCGATGGCGTATTGCAACAGGGGCAACGCGAAACTTGAGTTAGGAAGGTACAATGAGGCTATAGGGGATTATGACAAGGCTATCGGGTATAATCCGGAAAATTACTTGGCGTACGACGGCCGGGCAAAGGCCAAGGAAAAACTCGGAATGACGGAGGAAGCCAAGGCGGACTACGGTAAGGCTTTGGAGCTTAATCCCAAAACTAAGGAAGTTGATGGGAAGTCCGAAGAGGATAGCGACGAGTAATCTTGTGTTACCATTCGCAAGGGGAGAGACAGGGCATGCCCGTGTCTCTACAGTTTATATTTTGGAATATGTACTGAATGTGATGTTAGTCTGGATAGGGGCGGAAAGGTTTCGTTCGGATATTTTTTGTGATTAGGAACTTTTATGTACTTTTAAGCGTACTTATATTTGTACTTGAATTTAAATCATGAATTTATGATAGCTGCAAATTATACGGAGTTCCGGAAGGATTTGAAGAAATACCTTGACCGAGTGGAAGAGGATGGCGAGACGTTGATCGTGAAGCGGGGATCCGGCGAGGGTACGGTGACGATTTCGATGAGGGAATATAACGCGATGTTGGAGACGATGCATTTGATGAGGTCCAAGGCGAACGCGGAGCATTTGATGCGGTCGATCGGGCAGGTGGAGCGCGGCGAGACTGTAAAGGGTAAACTGATCGATCCGGAATGAACGTAGTTTTTTCGAAGGAGGCTTGGGACGACTATGTGAAGTGGCAGTCGGACAAGCGGGTTTTAAAGAAGATCAACACGCTGATCAAGACGATTCAGCGGACTCCGACGGAGGGAGCCGGGAACCCGGAGGCGTTGAAGCACGTTTTGTCGGGGTATTGGTCAAGGCGGATTGACGGTGAGCACCGGCTGGTGTATTCGTTTTCGGATACGGAGGTGGTGATTGTTTCTTGCAGGTATCATTATCGGTGAGGTTTGTTCCTATATGATTTTTTGGGCAGAATCGTTTTTGTGTGACCATATTCTCGGGACCATCTTCGGGGAGAGACAGGGCATGCCCTGTCTCTACGTTTTTTTAAAATTAAGACTGTAAATGGCTGTGGTACAGCAACATAGGTTGTTTGTTTTTCGTTTATAATGTATGGGTAAGTGGTTGTTTTTTAAGGGTTTATGTTGAGTGATTTTCCTATAGAGCGTGTTGGGATTGACGATCCGGAATATCCTTTGGCTTTGCGGGATTTGGGAAAGTCGGCGCCCGGGGTTTTGTATTTCAGGGGGGATTTGTCTTGTCTGGAATCGGGGCCGGCTGTGGCCGTTGTCGGCAGCAGGAGGCTGAGCGGTCACGGGCGCCGGGCGGGGGACAGGATCGTGTCGGAGTATTTTGTGAGACGAGAGGGTTTCGTCACTGTCAGCGGTCTGGCGCTGGGTTGCGATACGGTGGGCCATCTGGCTTCGGTCCGTTGCGGCAGGCCTTCGGTGGCGGTGATGGCTACGGGTTTGGACAGGGTTTATCCGGACGGGAACCGCAAGTTGGCGGAGAATATTTTGCGTGCCGGAGGGGCTTGGGTCAGCGAGTATCCGCCGGGTACGGGGCCCGACAGGTCTAGGTTTGTGGCGCGCAACAGGATTCAGGCGGGGCTGAGTCACGGGGTTTTCGTGATGGAATCGGGAGCCAAGGGCGGGACGATGCATACGGCCAAGTTTGCGGAGCGGTACGGGAGGCCGGGGGCTTGTCTGGCGAGCCATTTTTTGCCGGAGTTCGCTGGCATGGTTGATTTGGAGGCCGTGGCGGGAAACCGTATTTTGATGGACAGGGGTTGGCGCGGGCTGGATTCGGAGCGGTCGGTAATGGAGTTTGTGGTTGAGGTTTTGGTTTGGGATCGGGCCCGGAGGAAGGTTGGCGGGCAGATGGAGATTTTTTGAGGAGAAGGGCTTTGGATCGAGGAAGAGTTGATAAGTATGGGTTCAACGGCAAGGAAAAGGACGAGAACGGCGAGTGGGGCGGGGATACGCACTACGATTACGGGTTCAGGATTTATAATCCAGCATAGGGAAGTTTTTGAGTGTGGATCCGTTGACGAAAACTTATCCTATGTTGACGCCTTATCAGTTTGCCAGTAACACGCCTATTCAAGCGATTGATTTAGATGGACTTGAAGCGGTTATAGTTATAAATAGTCCATGGTATCTTGAACATAAGATTCTCCCCGCCTTAAAAAATGGAGACGTCGCAGAAGTCAAAAGGTTATTATTCAAGGTATTAGGAGACCCTGCAAAAGATGATTATCAAAAGGGAGTGTTTAACAATGAATTTGCCGCTTCTTTCAGTATAGACCGCTCTTTCACGGGTATCGCGGTTTATGCACCAGATGGTCAAGGGTTATTTAAAATTACAGCCCCATCGACCAAACAGGGGGGTATGGTCAATCAAAAAAGATCAAATAAATTCTCTGGTTGGTTTTCAAATTGCAAACTTCCAGACTGGTTGTCTGCGGACTAGTTCCCAAAAAGTTTGTTAGAGGATCACCAAAAAGGTAGTATTGCTTGGGACGGAGGAAGTGGTGTTGCTTCAACTGGCACAACGGCAAATTTTTCTGTTATAGAGAACATAGGTCCCGCATTAGGAGCTTTTTCAGCCGTCGGAAAAATGGCTGTCACAACACCTAATAACTGGGGAGAAGCAGTGAAAGAAGTTACAGCCATGGTGGTTCATGGAGCTGTGAATGATATTGAAGCGGTAAAGAAGCTCATTCCTGCTGGAGAGAACATTAAATTTTATGACATTTGTGATGGTCGTGGTAGCGTAGGCTATAAAGGTGATATAATAGGCAATACTAACAAATCTCCAATAATTGACACGACAGAATCGAAAAATACTCGTAGATCCGTATATGAGTTCGGTAAACTTTACCCAGATAAATACGAGTCTAAAAATTATATAAAACCATGATTAGATTTGTGATAAAACCCCAATACTTTATATTGATTGTGTTGATAGTTTTTTTTTCATGTAAAAAAAATGAGAAGAGAATCGACGTAGTTTCATATCACACTAATGGTAAAATTAGTACTATAATTCCATACAAAATATATGAAGATAAAGATTCATTGATGGACGGAGTTATCCGTACATTTTACAAAAATGGAGCGAAAAAAGATATTCTGCCCATACACGAAGGTATCCGGAAAGGTGCCTATATTGGCTATCACCTAAACGGTAATCTTAAGGTTAGTGGGGTGATGAAAGATGATAAGGAGGATAGTATCTGGTATCACTTTAAGGAAAATGGAAGCTTAAGAAAAATGGTTTATTTTGATAACGGAGAAATCGTTCACTCATATTCTTATAAAGATGCAGGGCCTGTTCATAAAGCGTCTGAGAAAATAGGAGCTTACCACCATGAATTGCAATTTTGAATTACCACAAACAAACTTGCGGTTGATGGATAAGCTCCCAAAAAAACGAAATTAATCAATACTACCTCCAGTTACAACTAAGCCTTGTAGACCACAGGAACGCCAAGGGGAAGAAGCACGAACTGGCTTTTGTCGTACTGTGCTTTATGCTTGCCGTATTCAGGAGCGGAGGAAAACTCAATTTCTCACAGATTCACCGCTCAATGAAAAGGGATCACGATTATTGGCGGGATTTCACAGGTGGTAAAAGTAAGTGTTGTGTGAGCCGTGTTCAACTCCGAAGAATCCTGAAGGATACAGATATACAGGGACTTAAGGCGGTTGCTGAAACCACTTTTAACGCAAACGAAACTATAGATCCGCAAGCTCTTCAATGGTTTTCGATTGACGGTAAAGAACTCCGGGGGAGTATCGACAAATCCTCAGGGGACAAACGCGGGGAAAGCGTGGTTCTGGTTACCGCGCAAGAAGATAAAACCAGCAAGGTTGTAGGCTACTATTCGGGTACCAAAGACTCCGAGCGGGGTATTGTCGACGAATATTTTGAAACTCAATCCGGTCTTTCGGGAACGGCTTATACGATGGATGCCCTTCACAATAATTCCGGGTTACTGGAGGGAATCCATGGAAAACGGGGCGTCTACCTTTCACAAATAAAAGGGAACCAGAAAATACTCCGTGAAGACCTTCGAGACATGGAGCGGAGATCAGAATGTTTGGATTATAAAAAGACCGTCGAAAAGGGCCATGGCAGGATCGAAACAAGAATATACCGGACCTACCCGGTGGAAACGGGATGCTTGGAGCGTCGCTGGTCGAATACGGGGATGAGCTGCTTCATACGGGTAGACCGTACCCGTAAAGTCGTTAAAACAGGAAAAACATCAAGCGAGACATCATACTACGTCAGCAATATAAATACCGGTCTTATTGATCAATACAACTTGCCTAACGCCGTAAGGGGACACTGGTCCGTAGAGGCAAACAATAATATGAGGGATACGAACTTCGGAGAGGACGGGTTAAGGAGCCTTGTCTCTGGTATACAGCAAAGTGTTTCATGTATTTTGACTGCTGTAATGAATATTTTGATCCAAAGGAACGCTGGTGAAAATATGAATGAAATGCGAGAGGAGATCGTAGCAGATATAAATTCTATTCACCAATATTTTAATAGATAGACCTTTATGAACAAGCCCTGTATAAAGATGGTAAAGTAAAAAGTTTTCGTTTTTTCAACCCTGAAAACAAACTAATCTGTGAAAGAATTTATTCTGAAGACTCAACCTTTAAACAACGAGGGAAGATAGTCCCTTTTATCAATTGGTATGATATGGAAAGCCTTGATAGAGACTTTTTGTATAGAGATGAACCATTACGACTAAAAATTAGTGTCCCTAGACCCCCATATTCAAAAGTTGAGTTTATTACGAAATTAGAGCCTATTGATTCGATCTGGGACTCCTTTGACGTTGATCCTGCTTACTACTATAGAAGAATTAGGTATGTGCACGAATTGGGCTTCATTGGAAAAGCATCTCTGAAAACTAGAATTATTATTACCGATTCTTTAACTGGAGAAGGTAAGTTTTATCAGCACACATATAGCTTTGACGTAAAAGATAGACCTAACAGTACCCAATAGATTATTTCAGCGAAACAAGTATTAAATTTATGTTGAATGGAAAATCCGGCGCACCTAAACACGCCGGATTTTTTGCGTTTGATGGTTTTCATTTCAACAAAGACTTTCCCCGGAAAGAAGAGAAAAAAAGGGAAAAAAAAGAGAAGAAAGGAGCCTTTACATTCGGCCGGGGGCCGGGGCTGTTAGGAGCGACGGAGGAGTGGATAATAGCTCCGGTTTTCGGACGTTCCCGTGGCGTTTTCTGCTCTTTTTCGTTTGTTTTTCGGCGGGGCGGGTTTCGCTACGCGGTTTTTTAGGGGTGTTTCTATTCTTGTTTTTCCGATCTGTTTTTGTTTGACCATCTGCGTGTGAGACAGGGCATGCCCGTGTCTGTACGTTTGCCGGGTTATTGTCTTTTGGGCCTATGGCCCTTTTGGGGTGGTGGTCGGGGATGTGGACGGGCTTCGCTTTTGCGAAGGCCCTTGGCGGCGTCAGCCGCGCGAGCCGCCTGCGAGCGGAGGGAGGGTGGCGGCCGAAGAGCCCGGAGCTTGCGCAGGGCGTGGCCGGCCTTGTTTGTCCGTTTCCGAAGTATTGCGGAGGAACGGACAAACACGAGGCGACCTACCTGCCGGAGGCTTTTTTTATTCGATCGCCGATGCCTGACCGACTACGCAGGCGAGCCTAACTCTGGCGCTGGCTGGGCCGGCGGCACAGGGGGAAGCGCCGTGAGGAGGAGGGCCCGGAAAGCGGGAAGCGTTACGGCTTTTTGTAACGAAGTGGAGGAACCCGTAGGGCGGCTTGCCTGCCGGAGCTTGCGGAGGCTGGGAAGACGAGCCGGCGCGATTGCCGCTCCGGGCTTGACGACGAACACCGATGGGCCTGTTTGTCTCAACTGGGGGAATTGTGGGATACGGGACGTAGGGTGTCGCTGTTTTTTTGGAGACGGTTGGTTTTTACAAGCAATAAAGGAGTTAGCAAGGGGGAACACGCAACCGAAGGAATAAACGTATGAATGAAACACGGCACAGCATGATGGTGTGATGGAGAAGGTGATAATTATGGCTATAGAACCTGTTAATATGGAATATGAATCCACATTACGATTCGTATAAACATTATTTAGTTCAATCATATAATGATTTTTTGTAATTAGACTTTTTATTTATGTAATTTGATTTTGAATTAGTTTGACCGTTTTAATTTATGAGATAGAAGAAAGCTTCTTTTATATAATTCTGATTTTTGAAATGAAAATCCTTACAATACTGTTTGTACTTTTTTCGCCACTTATTGTATGTGCGGAAAATGTTCTCCCCATTAATCGATTTTATGCGACTTCCACCCAGTTACCGCATTCCGATTTTTCGGCATACCATTGCTTTGATGGCGAAACGGAAACCTTTTGGCGTACATTGCCGGGATCAGGGCCGGAGGAAGGCATTATGATTTATTTGGACGAGCCCACTTATATTGATCATCTGGATATCCTTGACGAAAAAGGGAATGAAATTAAATCTATAGGATTATATTTTGATGGTAAGACCGCATGGGGAGGTACTTCTGTAAAAGATAAAGTCTTATCGCTATTCATAAAAGCGCCATCTAATTTTAGGACGGTTATAATGGACGAGGAGGGATTAGAATATAGTGTTTTTTCGGAATCCGATTTTTTTGCTATATCAGAAATCCGATTTTATTCAAATAAAAACGATCAATACGATTTACGATTACCCAAAATTGTAGACGCGTCTCTAAAAGCGTCGAGCAGTCTGAGTCCCGAAGTGGCTTATGGTGTGTCAAACCTGGTGGACGGTATAAAGGAAAACGCTTGGGTGGAAGCCAAAAAGGGTTTGGGCGTAAACGAGGAATTAGGCTTTTCATTTGACCATGATATCAAAGTGAATCAAATCAGAATTTGGAACGGCTACCATCGTTCCGAGGAACATTACAGAGCAAACGCAAGACTCGCCTCCTTCATGGTTGAGGATGAGACCGGAAAGGCGCAGCAATTCACCTTTTCCAAGGGGGATGATATCAAAACATTTCAATTTGAAGAACCATTACAAGGAAAATCCTTCAATTTGAAGATATTGTCCGCATATAGAGGAACGAAGTATGAAGACTTGGTTATCAGTGAAGTACAATTCCTATATCAGGGAGTTCCTTATCAGATTAAAACTACCACTGAAGAGACAAGAGTAAAGAAGAATCGCGCACTCCAAAACGGAATTATTAAGGCCGTACTGGATAGGAACCTGAATATGTCTAAGTCTTCACGCAAGGAAAAAGGGGGGATCGAACGTCTTGAATCTTCTAGCAGATCCATTCTATTGCGCTCCAATCATACTTTTGTACTTTATGAAAGAGAGACCGAAATGTTTTCGACTGAAGACGGTCTCGATGAGAATAGCAATGAAGAGATCATAGCGGATGGCAGTTGGGAGCTGAAAAATATCGCCGATGACAAGGTTACGGTTCGTATTTTCGGAAAGATGTTCGAGCCTCAGACCCGTAGCGATTTATACAAAGGCGAGGTGGAAAATTCGAGTTTGAGGATCTTTCAAGATTTTATTACGATTACTCCGAATACTTTGAAAGGCAGAAATGTTGTAAGCCCAATTCCACTAAGATGAAAAAGACCCTGAAGTTAGTGTTATGTTTTGCCATATTGATCGGTATTCAGACTGGGCAGGCGGAACCAATTTTTCGGACGAATCATATTCTTTCCGAATCATTCATTCATCAGCCAGATACTGGCTTTGTCGATTTAAAGACATACGACTCTAATTTTTCTTATGACTTTCGGTATGCGACCACGAATAACTTTTTAAAAGAAAAGGTTTATGATTGCGTACAGTGCCTTCTCCGAAAAGATGTGGCGGAGGCCTTGGTTAGAGTAAACGAAAAGTTGAAGGCGAAGGGATACCGCATAAGGTTATACGATTGCTATAGGCCTAAAGGTGTGCAGCGAAAGATGTGGAAGATCAAACCCGACGCCCGCTATGTAGCTAATCCGAACGCCAAGGGATCGTCGCATAATAGAGGGGGGGCTGTTGATTTGACATTGGAAACTCTGGAAGGAAAAGTGTTGGATATGGGAACCGATTTCGATCATTTTGGAAAACGGGCGCACAGTGACAATAATACACTTCCAGCACAAATATTAAAAAATCGAGAATTGCTTCGTAAAACGATGATGAGCGAAGGTTTTCGACCGATAAGAACCGAGTGGTGGCATTTCTATTTTGAAAACGCAAAGAAATATTCAATCTCTAATTTCCCTTTTGACTGCCAATAGGCATTGGGAATACCTTTTTTTATTTATCGGAGCGCTGGTTTACGCTACTATAGCCTTTTCCCAATCTGTTTACGCGATGGGCTGGGACAGCTATTTCTATATCTTACAGGCACAGACTTGGGAAGAGACGGGGAGCCTGCATTCGGAACGTTATAATCTGATTTATCCGCTTTTACTTTTGATCAATGTTTTTTTTAATGATCAAGAACTCTCATATAAAGCACTTACGATCATAGCGTTCAGTCTATTGCCTGTGATTAGTTATAAACTTTTGCAAAAACTGAATGTAGCGAGAGATTGGGCGTTTTGCGTTTCTCTTTTGATTTTGGTGAATCCGCATAGTTTGTATTTCGCTTCGCAGTTTACCAAGAACCTTATCGGAGTTGACTGTTTTTTGTTATTCGTATTATCGCTTCAATCAAAAAACATAAAATTCCAAATTATCTCTTTTGCCTTATTAGCCTTTAGTCATAAACTGATGTTGGTTTTGGGCCTGTTGTATTTTGGATTGACTTGGTTGTTTCGGTGGTTTCCAAACAAAAGGCTTTTGTTCATAATGAGCCTTGTATTTATTCCAATAGGAATCTTTTCTGTTTTGTATTTTATAAAACCCGCTTATTTAGCCAGCCAACCCGTTCTTCCTATATTTTCTTTTTTCGAAAGTCACGAAAAAGCGCTAACTCCGGTTTGGAAGGTTCTTCTGTTGTCGTTAAGTGCCATAATAGTGTATGCTTGGTATCGGGCACTTAGGTTTCCAGGCCGTATTAATAAGTTCCACTACTCTATTTTGATAATTTTTTTCATCCTCAATACCCCTTTTTTAGTTTGGGATACTTTGGGCTATTCTTTTCGTTTATGGATGGTTTTTGGCATTATGTCGCCTTTTGTTTTGTGCTTTGTTCGTATGCCAGACCGTTGGGCGCTTACTCTTTCCGGTTTGCTGGTCTCGCTTTCTTTTTATACGGTTCGGACGTATCAGCCTAAAAAGCATGATCCACCTTATAAGCAATACGCTTTTGTATCAGAAGAAATGAAAGGACTATATGCCGACTATCCGGTTGACCTGCTAATCTGCCACAAGTCATTGGCCGAATATATTTCCTTTCGGAATAGGACGGATGTGCTTCCATGGAATATTCCAGACAGTTCCGTAAGTCCGAATACTTACCGTTTAGCTTTTATACCCAAGCGTTTACGCCGACAATTCGAGCGCTTGGTAGAACCGTTATTCGCTCAAAAAATCACTTCAAACTATTATTTAGTCAAAGAATCCGATTGGAAGAACGTTATTTTGGAAGGATTTAGCATAGAAGAGCGTCAAATTCTGAATACTTGGAGAAACCCATTCCAGATAAGGAAATGAAGATAGAAAAACCGATTAACCGTGGCAGGCTAAGACGCTTCTTGGGTAAGGAATATTTTATACTGAAGAGAAAATGGGAGTGGCTGTTTTCTGGTAAAAGATGGTGTTCGGAACGCGTAAAGGAGCGTTTCCCCCATCATGTATTTTCGCATAAAAGTATGATTCTTCGACCGCTGAAAGACGTGGAAATGTACTTGCAGGAGAATAAGCGCACAAATCTCCGCTTGGCGGTGGAAAAGCTTGACGGTTTGGTAATCAAACCGGGCGAGACCTTCTCCATCTGGAAGAATGTAGGAAGGCCCACTAAAGGCAAAGGATACTTGGAAGGCTTGGTTTTGGTGAATGGAAGCACGGGGAAAGATATCGGTGGCGGATTGTGCCAATTGGGGAACCTGCTATTCTGGCTGTTCGCCCACAGCCCATTGACGATTACCGAAAGGTACCGCCACGGATATGACGTGTTTCCGGATGTCAACCGAAAGATTCCCTTCGGAGCCGGAGCTACTTTGTCGTATAATTATATTGATTTGCAGGCGAGAAACGATACGTCGAGAAGTTTTCATTTGAGTTTGTGGCTGGACGATACCCATTTACACGGTGCTTTGACTGCAGATCAGAAAATGGACATGAAGTTTAGGGTTGAGGAACGTAATCACCAAATGAGCCAGCAATATTGGGGAGGTTATTCCCGTCATAATCAAATTGTTCAAATCATTGAAAATCACAACGGAGAGGTTGAGGAGAAATTATTGGTCGAGAATCACGCGATTATGATGTATAATCCATTTTTGGAGGAGTAGGGGCGGATGGTTCGTTCTATTGGTATTATTTGCTAGATGACACGGCAGGGTCCAGCCTCTGTTATATAGCTGTTGATAGGGAATATACAAGAAGCTGGACGATCCGTATCTAGTGAATCTTATTTATTTACTGGGGTGATGAGGGGGACGGAAGGTTTACGCGCATATAGAAGTGTTTTTTGCTATTAATTACATTGCTCTTTCTTCCCAGTATTATCGGTCTCTTTTTGTCTTCGATATCAATACCCGACAGATAAAGCAATGTGTTTTTTGGAAGTTGGTAATTGCTTTTCCGGGTGTTCCCGTCCGCATCTATGGTCAGATGGAAATAGGAGGGAATACGCCCCTTCTCGTTCTCTCCGTATATGATCTGGTAGGTATCATCTAATTTGATTAGGGAGAATCCTCCCGAAATCATGTCGAATAGTGTAGTGAATTTGTCTATTCTTTTTTCCAGAACGATGTTACCGTCAGGGGAGAAATCCGTGATCAAAATGTCTTTACATCTAGAGATGATGATTGTTGGCCCTGTTTTTCCGCTTTGTTTGTATTGGACGGTGAGTTGTTCCCCAACCAGAATAGCCCCTCCGTTTTCTTGGGGAATCAAATTTCGATAAACAAGGTTGTTTATACCTTTCTCTCCCTTTTTGATCACAGTATTTTTTTCTTTTCCCGATATTCCCTCCATGATGGTGTATTTTTGAAAGGGATTGTACTTGGAGGCAAGCACCTTACGGTTTTGCCCATCTATTTTCATAAAGAATGTGCCGTGGGCCTCCTTCTCTTTTTTGTCGTTGCCGTAGAAACCGCAATAAAATACTTCGTCAGACTTGTTGGAGGCAATGTCAACCGAAAAGGGCGATCCGCCCTGAAGTCCCGGGAAATATTCGACAGGGCTGTACAGGTTGTCATAACATCCAAATATTTTGTAGTGGTGGGGAGCTCCTTTTTTATCAGACTTCCTGTTTTTTATCCTTGCCAGCAAAAAGGGGGTTCCGTTATTGAGTACAATGCAACTTGATACCGACAAGTCTTTGGGAGAATAAGGCAAGGTGAGTTCCGTTTCCTTTATTTTCTCAAGTGTATGGTCCAGCAAGACGTAGCTGATTCTTAGGTTTTCTTTTTTTTCAAGTGAGTGTACGGCAAGTACCATAAGCTTTGACTTGTCTTGGGACTCCTTGATAAAAAAATACCCTGACCGGAGGCGGTTCGCCATGCCAACTTCTTTCACCAAGCGGACTTTACCCGCAGGTTTGAGAGTTTCGGGATGGAGGAATTGCGCAAAGAGAAAGCGTTTCTTCGTTTTTCCATTTCGGAAAGTTGAGAATATGACAGGCTTTCCCCCAATTTTTCTGGCCGAATGATAAAACAGATGTTTTCCTTTGGCTTCAAGGGGTATAGGGACCCTTTTGGTGGTTACTAATTTGTTGTTTACCCGTTCTATTTCACACTTACTGGAAGCAGAGCGTCTGGAATTACGCACCATATAGAATCCGGATTCATCGTTGCCAAAAATTTGGGAAACGGTACTATTGATTCCAATGTCGAAGTCGGGACCCATCTGAGTGGAAGGTTGAATGTCTTGAGCCCAAACCAAGGGAAAAGCGTGGACCAGTATGACAAGTATTATCAATTTGACGGAAAGCTTCATTTCTTCTCTAGAAAAATAAGGGAGTAATAAATAGTGTAGAGTAAATGGTAAGGCGTAAAGAAACCGTTCGAAAACGTCACCTTTTGCCTAGATGACCTAATTCGATAATAGGGTTTATTAGATCAAAATCTATAGCCTACAGACCCGATAAGGGCGAAATATACGTTGAGGTGATTGTTATCGAATCTGTCGGGGTGAGGAGTGTCGAAATTTCTGGAAGACCACCCTATCCTGCATCCCAGATCAGCGATCCATTGACCGTAGCCAAGGTATCTGTAACCGAATAGCAGACCGTAGTAATTCAGGGCCACATCGCCTTTTTGCCAAGCGTCTTCGCCATTCATCCTGTAGTTGCCACGTTGGTATTCCATACCCGCAAACAGTTCCGCCCAGTCCACTACGGGAAACCACCGTTTGGCCCTGAACGCAATATTATATCCCGAGGGCGAGGATATTTCTCTCTTGTTTTTGCTTAAAAACAAGTCTGGCCTGAAAACTTGGGCGCTGATTCCCGCTTCCAAACTATATCTGTCCGAAATTTCCGTCAGCCGGCGTTCCAGATATACGGCTGCTTCTCCATTAGTTAAGGCGCCCAGATCATATTTAATTGCGTATTTCATCTTGGATATCCCTCCGTCATCCAGAGCTCTATCAAGGTCTGTTTGGGCTAAACATACGACAGAGAACAGTAGCAAGATGATTGTTATGAAGGCCATAAATATTGACCTTTTTTGTATGTGCGGAAAAACAGGAACGCACAAAGCGGATGTATTCATGTTACGTGATATACATGATGGCTAAAAATACTCCAAATGGGCGAGAGAGTAATATTTCTATAAAACAATGCGATTATAGCTATATAATATGTTATTTGAAATATGTGTTCATGTTAAATTCGGTTTTTTATATCTTGAAGCCCGAATCTTAGGTTTTGATTTGCATACTAGCAAGGTTGGCGAAGCAGTTTCATTCATTATTTTTCACTCTTGATTTGAATTGATATTATTATGTTTTTAGCATTAAAATCAAGCAATTACGAAAACGTTTTCGTTGATTTTTTTATTTAGATAAAAACAGTAAATAGGATAAAAAATAAACAACCAGTTAATTACGTGTGTATGGTTTGTGTCGAACGGATTCGAGTCATATATGCAGAAGCACAAAACGATTTTTAAATACTATTTTTTGGATAAGGGTCTCTTTAAAGAGATTTAGACCAAGACTTCTGCTTTTATTTTGATTTTAAGAAGATTTTGGCCCGCAAGGGTTAACCAACTTTTTGACGATATGAAGCGATATGTATTGTTTGTTTTGCTGATTATGGGCTATGGTATTGTTCAGGCTCAGGATATCCGTTATCATATATTGGATGGCGAAAGCGGGAAGGGCGTCGACAAGGCCCAAGTGGGTTTCTTTGACCAAGAGGGGCGCACCCTCAGTGTGGCGCTAAGCGATTCGGCTGGATACGTATCCGTAACGGCTGAGACCCGAAGAAAGACCAGTTATGTATTGGCCCACTGTATGGGATATACCCAGGCCAAGATAAAATTCGAGACATTAAAGCGCACGGGCACAATATCATTGACGGCGGATCCAGTAGAACTGGAGGCCGTGACAGTGGCTACAAATAAAGAAACATTAACCGTTAAGCCTGATAGGCTGGTGTTTACGGTGACTCCGGGCGTGCTGAAACTTTCGCCGACGAGCATGGACTTGCTGAAGGAGATTCCGAACGTGACCGTGAGATCCGACAACAGTATCCGGATCAAACATTACCAAGGGGTGGCCGTGTATATAAACGGGGTTATAAGCCCGGAAGGGGCGAGAGCGTTGCAGTCCTTGGCACCGGAACAGATCGAACGGATAGAGGTGATCACGATGCCGACTTTGGAATATCGGGGACCGAGCCTTTTGGTGTATACGAAACGGATGAAACTACACGGGATTGAGAGCTATACCCGCCTAGAGGGGGCAGTGCCATGGCTTGGGCAACTCAACGGCAGTCTCAAGGCGAAGATAGGCGGGAAGACGAATTTCACGGGGAGTTACTTTTTCCAGTCATACAATTACTCTGATGAACGGACCAATGATGTATACAAAGGCGAAACCTTGGAAAGCGCGCAAGGGTACACCAATAATACCAAATCACCCTATAGTTATGATATATATTTAGGGGTTGAGTCTTACCCTACGGATGACAGTTATTGGAGTATGTCTTACAGAATAGAAGGAAAGAACGATAAATATACAAGGGAAGGAGAAGGGGGAAGGGAAATCAGTACTGATCGTCAGGTGTTTATCCCAGTCAGTTTTCATGGGGAATATTGGAAAAAATTCACGGAAAATGACATGCTTAGAGTTAAGGGAAACTATAGGAACACCCCTTTAATAAATACAGCTTATCAATATGCGGGATACGCCCCTAATGAGAGAAACGGAGAGACCGACTATAACTGGAAATATTATGGCGCCAACGTCACCTACACCAGAACGGCGGGACGCTATCAGTGGAAAGCTATGTTTGGGGGGGAGAATGACGAGAATAGGTCCGAATACGATTTTGGCGGCGTAACGGGTGTCAAACAGCAAGTCCGCACTTTGGAGGCAGAATTGGGATTGGAAGGCAAGTGGGACAGCTGGTCCTTTAGCGCATACGCCACAGGCCGTCAGATTTTTCTGGATTCGGAACCGGTAAGCGACGGAGAGGAGTTTCATCGCAATTATACGATATTTGGCCCTAATGTGAGCGTATCGCATAAGCTGAACGATACGCAGAATATACGATTGCAGATTAGCCGTGGTGTAGGAGCCCCGGAAACGGAGCAAATCAATCCCCAGCTGTTGAGAACGGGGTTCAACTCGATTACACAGGGAAACCCGAATCTGGATTTGGTTGTGAATGACAAAGCGGAATTAGAGTATAACCGCATGGGAGACCGGTCCAGCTTTTCGGCTACGGCCTATACGAGCGTTGACCGGGATTTTATCACGGGAGTCATGCGTTGGGCGCCGGAAGAGGAATCGAACATAAATACTTACATAAACAACGGTACCCGAACGAAAGCGGGAATCAGCCTGGATTATAAGTACCGGAAGGACTGGTTCAGTTTCGGTTTGTCACCGAACATGTTTTGGCAGAAGTTGCGTAACAGCGAGGCCAAACTGACTGTTCCTGACCCGTTGAACCTTTACGCTTTCGGATTCTGTAAAGCGAGATTGCCCAAAGGGTTCCAGCTGGGTGGAAGCGTATTCTATATGCCGGGGGAATATGACTTACAGATGGAGCAGGAACACTTTTATTCGATAGATTTCGAGTTGAACAAGTCCTTCGGCCCTTTGAACTGCAAGCTGTATACCCAGAACCTGATCAGCAAAGGCACACTAAAGACATATTATATGGAGGAGGGGTACAAGCAGGATAGTTACGCTTCCAATTTGTCATTCCTGAAGCTGTCGGTGAGTTATTATTTTGAGAAGGATTAGGTCCTAAACCGTAGATTTCATACCGGGTGCTCCGCCAATGCGAAGGCCAAGAGTCCGTCTTCCGTAGCTTTGGCGGCAGGCGGTAGCCTATTTACCCGGTCCATGCTTCCGGAAGGTCCAGAGTTGGCGGGAATTCCGCGACTCCGGGCATGTAAAGCCCATTTTTATTTTCTTCAGAACAATTGGGTATTATACCTTTTCTGCTCGGATCCGTCAAAACATAATCGACTCGCAATTTATTATTCCAATAATTTCGATCTTATCACAACAAAATAGGCCAATTAGAGCGGATTCAGTGTATTATTTCAATATTTCACATACATTCGGAAGCTGGGCTCTGTTAAAGAATCATCGTTTTTAATAAATTAGAGCTCCTCTTGGTGACTAAGGAATACCCGAGTCTACATTTCGGGAGGGTTGTAAACCGGTATCATTTGGTGAATGGTACCTAGTGGCTGTATTAATTCAAATCCATTAAATGGACTCACTAGATATTATTGTAAGTATCCGTAAGATCGTGCGTTCCTTGAATCTGGAATCTAAATCCATCCAAAAGGATTTCGGATTGAGCATCGCGCAATTATTATGTTTGGGGCACCTGCAGAGCAATCCGGGCTACCGGTCGACACATAAAGAGCTGATGAACTTGCTCAGCCTCAACTCCAGTACGATATCGGGAATCCTTAACCGGCTGGAAAAGAGGGGATATATAGCGAGGGTGAGCAACGAGGTGGACAGAAGGTCAAAGTCCATCATGCTGACGGCCTCGGGTATAAAGCTGTTGGAGGAAACGCCCAACGTACTCCATGACAGGTTAGCCGACCGTTTGGATAAATTGTCGGAAGACGATAAAAGCATGGTCGACAAATCGCTTAAGATTATTATCTCGGCGATGGAGATAAAGGGCATGGAAGCGTCTCCGCTACTTACACCCGAAGAACCCATAGACCCTTAATTGGTACAAAGTAAATAGTAAAGCGTAAAGAGATTGCTCGAATAAAAGTTAAAGGCTTAAAAACCAGCACATTAAATATACGAGCTTCTTCTTCCAAAACATAAATTATTTTACTGGGTGTACTTAAGAATATAAGAACACCAACTAGTGGAAAGCCTCTTGACTCAAGCGTTTGTCAAGGGGCTTTTTTTGTTTCAAGAGTCTTGATGAATGCCTTCAAGGTATTTGTATTGGGGAGTGGAAGTGGATTCCAATTTAGGTTTGTTAACGCAGTTTCATCGAAATTATCAAATTAAGTTCTATAGAATATAATTAGGTTCTATAGAACACACTTTTTATATTTGCTTGCGTTTATCCAAGATTATTATCTAATAAAACCTATTATGCGTTACACCGAACAAGATATATCCACCATCCAAAAAGCGGAAACCTTTAATGATTTACCTAATGGCATTTCAGACATTGAAGGTTTGGAAATTCTTGATAAACAGCCTATTCCAGACCATTTGAAAGATTCCGTAAGTTCTGGTGACCTGACGCATAGACTATTTGAAAGCGAATCGTTTTGGGAGAAAATTCCGGCGTTTAAGGGAGTGAGCGAAGAAGAGTTTCTCAGCATCAAATTCCAAAATAAGAATACGGTCAGAAAGCTCGAAAAGCTTGAGCAATTCATAAAAGATCTTGTAGACGATAATTTTCTTGATCAGGTAAAGGAGGGAATGCGTCGTTCGCCCATGAACCTAAGCATATCGCCTTATATCCTGAGTTTGATTGATTGGGACAACCCATGGACTGACCCGCTCCGTATACAGTTTATCCCCGTCAATTCGGGTTTCGAGCCAGACCACCCCAAATTGGCGCTTGACTCTTTGGGTGAGCAGGGCGATTCGCCCGTCGACGGCCTTGTGCACCGTTATTTCGACAAAGTGTTGTTCTTGCCTTTGGACGTATGTCCCGTATACTGCCGTTTTTGCACCAGAAGTTACGCCGTTGGTGGCAACACGGACAGCGTTGACAAGAAGCGTTTCAAGAACGCGCCCGAAAAGTGGAAAGAGGCCTTTACGTATATCGCTTCGAGGCCTGAAATCGAGGACGTTGTTATTTCAGGAGGAGACGCATATATGTTGGCTCCCGACCGACTCCGCCTGATCGGGGAGACCCTGCTGGAGATACCGCATGTACGCCGTATGCGTTTCGCTACAAAAGGACCGGCGGTAGCTCCGATGAAGATATTGAGCGACGAGGCTTGGACGCAGGCTTTGGTAGAAGTAGTCAAGCTTGGAAGGGAAAAGGGCAAAGAGGTTGTGTTGCACACCCATTTCAACAGCGCCAACGAAATCACCGACATCACGCGCAGGGCTATGCTCAAGCTTTTCCAAAACGGCGTGACGGTGCGTAACCAGAGCGTATTGATTAAAGGCGTCAACGACACGGTGGATACGATGGTTGAGTTGATCAGAAAGCTATCGTATATGAATGTGCAGCCTTATTATGTATATCAGCATGATATGGTGACGGGCACCGAGGATATGCGTACCAGCGTAAAACATACCGTAGAGCTTGAAAAGGCCGTTCGGGGTATTACCGCCGGTTTTAATACGCCATTGTTCGTGACCGACGCGCCCGGCGGCGGCGGAAAAAGGGATGTCCACAGTTATGATTATTATGATGAGACGACGGGTATAAGCGTATACCGAAGCCCGAGTGTCGACGAATCAAAACTCTATTTATACTTTGACCCTATCGAAACCCTGCCTGTTGAGGGCAGGAAGTTATGGGAAGACGAAAGTCTGCACGAAAAATTGATAGAGGTGGCTATCGAGAAATCAGGATACTCGAACCTGGAGCCCGTGATCGGTTAAACGAAAGCGAGACTTTATCAAGATTTTCGTCCGCACGCTCGAGCTTTGACATTGCTTCTACCCACAGAATGGCGTGCGGGCGTTTTTTGCCACCTTCAATTTCCATTTCATGCATTGGATAGATTATGCGGTTTTCGGTACGTACTTCTCGGCTATTGTCTATGTAGGCTATTATTTTCTGGGAAAGAACCAATCCAGGGAGGATTATTACGTCGGGGGCCGCGCTATCGGCGCCGGACACGTGGGTATGAGCATCGCCGCTACGGACGTTGGAGGAGGTTTTTCTATCGGTTTGGGCGGTTTGGGATTCACAATGGGCCTTTCCGGCAGTTGGTTGTTGTTCACCGGCCTGATCGGCGCTTGGATCGCCGCGGTGGTTACGGTGCCACGGCTCAAGCGTATTGACCAAGAGACGGGCCTGTTGACTTTTCCTGACTTTTTGGCCTACAAATACAACGGCGTCGTAGCCACTATGGCGGCCGTGATTTCGGGTATAGGCTATGTAGGTTTCACGTCGGGACAGATATTGGCCGGGGGCAAGCTTGCGGCGGCGAGCGTCTTCAAGGACATATCATGGATGGACCCCACGCATTTTTCATTGATCGTCATCTCGCTGCTTGTGGTTCTATACACCAGCATGGGTGGCATTAAGGCGGTGATTTATACGGACACGATTCAATGGGCGGTGCTGTTGTTCGGGCTTATCGCTCTCGGGATACCTTTCGCCTACGTCAAGCTGGGAGGATGGGATACCATACGCGCCACATTGCCGGACGAGCACTTTTCATTGGCCAACGTCGATTTCGCGACCTTGGCCAATTGGGCCTGCGCCATCATACCGATATGGTTTATCGCCATGACCTTGTATCAGCGCGTGTTCGCCACCCGTGACGAGTCGCAGGCCAGAAAGGCCTTTCTTATCGCCGGCGTGTTTGAATATCCGATCATCGCGATATCGGGCGTGGTGCTGGGAATGCTCGCCCGTGTGGCTTATCCGGAGAGTGACCCCGAGGCGGCCTTGCCCCATTTACTTACGGGCGTATTGCCGGTAGGTATTGCCGGTTTTGTGCTGGCTTCCTATTTCTCCGCCGTGATGTCCACGGCCGACAGTTGCCTTATCGCCGCTTCCGGAAATGTGGAGAACGACTTGTTGCGCAAGTACTTTCCTTCGGAAGGGAACCTTGTCTGGCGGTCGATCATCGTGACCTTGGTACTCGGAATTCTGGCCTCGGCATTAGCCCTTTACTTCACTAGGGTTCTGGACATAATCCTTCACTCCTACTCGTTTATGGTCGCCGGGCTTCTCGTACCGACTTTGGCGGGGTATTTCGCGAAGCGTCCCAGCGTGCGTGGAGCGGTCGCGTCCATGTGGTGCGGAGGAGGTACCGCATTGGTTCTCATAGCCATGGAAATTCCGTTGCCTTACGGACTCAACCCCACATTGTTCGGGTTGATTATGTCCGTTATCGCATATTTTGTGACGAACGCCATGGGTAACCCTTCGGAAAACGCCCGAATCCGACAGCAAAAGGTAGGCTTGGAAAAGGAAAGTGAAGCATAGGAAAAAATACGAACATTTCGACTCCGTTCTTAGGATTTACTCAGCAGGGGAGAGTCCTTCCTTTCGCCATTGCATTAAAATAACAGAAATGATTTTCGATCAGATTGAGTTAATCTCAAAATCCACGATACAACACGGGCCGAATAATGACAGGGTATATCTCATGAAGATACATCCCGACGATAATCCCGTAGAGATAATTGAAAGCGTCGAAAGACTGGCCGATGAAAAAGGGTACACGAAGATATTCGCCAAAGTGCCGGTCCGTTATTCCGAATATTTTTTGGGCAGGGGCTTTAGGCTGGAGGCGCTTGTGCCCAATTTTTACAAGGGAATCGAAGACGGCTGTTTTCTGGGAAAGTTTATAGACCGATCAAGAGGGATGCTGAGCCAAGACGAGCAGCGCTTGTTTTCGGAGGTGAAAAACGTATCGTGGGAGGGAAGTTCAAATGACACGGCCAGCCTTCCTCCGGCATACGAAATCGTTGAACTCGGCGAAGCGGACCTGAACGAGGTGGCCCTTTTGTACCGTAAAGTTTTCAACGTGTATCCGTTTCCGATATTCAATGAGGAATACCTGTTGGAAACGATGCGCGACAATGTCCGTTATTTCGGGGTACGGTACGAAGGCGATATTGTGGCGGTATCGTCCGCGGAGATAGACTTTCAGGGAAGCAATGTCGAAATGACCGACTTCGCTACCTTACCCGAATTCAGGGGGAAGAATCTGTCCTACATTCTATTGAATAAAATGATGTCGAGCGTCTCAAGTCTGGGAATCCGCACGGCGTACACAATAGCGCGGGCTTCATCGTTTGGGATGAATAAGACTTTCGGAAAGTCGGGCTTCGAGTTCAAAGGGACCTTGGTCAATAATACGTTTATAGGAGAGTCAATCGAGTCCATGAATATATGGTATAAGGGGGTTTGACCGTATTATTTTCAAGGACCAAGGGCTAGTGCCGGTTGATGCCAGGACATTTGAAATTCGTGAGGTTTTTCGTTGTGTTGCAGTAAATCTATGCTCAGGCTTTTCCATATGCCAGTATAGCTGGGGTGCTCGTCAAAGCGGTCGGTTTATTCCAATAGCATTCCAGGGAATGCTTCTAGTATCGTTTTGAGGAGTTGTTCTTTGGTTCCTTGGTATCTGAATCTTGTGAAAATGTTTCGCATATTTTTTTTGGGATAATCTGGATGTTACCATTCGTGTGGGAGACAGGGTATGCCCGTGTCTCTACGTTTTTGTCTGCATTCTCAAGAATAAAAATTGAACTTAAATGGCGCTTATAACAGCGCCTCCTTTCTTCAATTTTATCAAACTATTTAAAACACTTGATTATAGGCAATAACGAATAAAACTGCTTCTAATATGCTCCTAAATCTCTTATAGGCTTCCAAATCATAAAATAATATTTCTACTTTGGTGAAAAGATTAACCTATGAATGAAGATAATTTAGATAGTAAGAAAAGTATACTTCAGGTAGTGCCTGAGGCCAATGAGAGGAAGCTTAAGAAAGTGCCTTTTGTGGAGTTGGCCGACGGTCGGCTTCAGGGGGTTGTTTCGAGTGGTTCTGATTTGGATCGTGTTTATGTGTCGTACATCAAGAGCGGTTCGCATGATTTCTATTGCAGTACGAACAACAATCGTAAATGTGGGGGACTGTACGGTTCACCTTGCAAGCATATTACGAGTTTGTTGAGTGAGGCGATTTTGCAATACGGTTCGAAACGGGTGATTCAGTATTTGAATGTTCCGATGGATTCGGATGTCGAATGCAAGGAGCGTGATATTCTTTCGAACATCAGCGGCAGTCTGAAAGAAGAACCCGCGTCAACCGTTTTCAGTCGATTTATGGGGCACTTGCAGTTTCTCGAATTAGATAATTCGGTTGAGCCTTTACATGAAATGGATTGGTTTCTAACAAAATCAAAGGACGTATAAATGGAGCTTACTAAACTTTTAAATCCATCTGAGGGGCTTGAGGCCTCATTTTTTCATTTACAGCTGCTTGATGACTGCCTTAAATCCGGCTTTTCCCGATTGAGCGAAGTCCAAAAAGAGTCTCTAAACTCGTTTGCCCAAATCTTCTCAAGCACTCCTTTTGAATCTCCTTTGCGGCAAGCCATTGACGCGCTTGTTCGAGGCGAACTGAAGTCCGAATATTTCAAAACCATAGCGGGCGCCCGCTTGTCGTTGACAGGCGCTATCTATGACGCTCAGCTCAATTTGCTGGAAGACGCGGGATTTGGAAAATGGACGGCTCCTCAGGAAACGCCTCCAGCTCAGCCCGAATCTCCACTTTTGGAAAGCTGTTTGGAATTCCTGACAGAAATGGCAATCAACGGATTCGATTCCCTGGAAAACGAACAGCTTCAGCCCTTTAGCCAAACATTGGATAACTTGCTGAAAAACCCTCAATACAACCGCCAAAGCAGTTTATTGATCGGTTTTATAAACGAGCTTTCGCAATCGATTCCTATTCATTCGATGTCAAGCGTTCCGTTGCGCCGTTGGGCGGATATGTGGTCGAGAGCGGTTATCAATTCGACTTGTGTCGTCGAAAACGGCAAGGACGAAACGATATCGGGAGAGCTTTTCATTTTGGGAACCGACATCAACCAACACAGCAATTGTGTATCGTTGAAATGTCACGGAATAGTGCAGAACGAAACCGAAAACCGTTTTGTGAATCTAACCATCACCACCTACAAAGTGGACACCATCGTAGGTCCTGAATGCTGGAACTTATTCAAGGATTATTCAGACTTAGTCACAGCGTTATCCGAGAATAAAAGTCTACAAATTAGTGAGTTGCCGATCGTATCGGATAATGCGCTACTATGGGATGAAACGAAGGTGGAATTACTGAACGCTTTTTCTCCGCTTGAGGTAGCCAAAGAACATCTTGCCGAAGCCGTGCAATATAAAGTTCCGTCTTTCGACCGTCATTATGTGCACATTTGCGCTCCCGTGTTCTTGGAAGGCTACAAAGTGAAAGTCGCCGACGGCGAGCATCGTATTGTCGCCGATGGTTTTGAGATGAATGTCGATAAAAGCCGGATGTCTTCGATGAGTCTTTTGACTCCTGCGATGATTAAAACTTCCTTATCCTGCTTTGGCTTTATGCGTTTTGATGGCGTAAACTGGACTTTTCAGGTCTTGACCGTCAATACGGTTGTTAAGAAAAAGGAATACGTTGTCCATAATGCGACAAACTGTGGTTCGACAGTTCCTCCCGCAATCAAGAAGAAGAAAAAGGCAAACGATTCCTTCTCGATTCTCAAAGAGCGCTCTAGCCGATTATTAAGGAAGTAATAGTGATGATTTTTTCGGAATCACTCCCTAATAAGAGGGTTTGAGAGGCGAGAGACGATTTATTTTTAAGCACGTTGTGCTATTTATTATTATTCTGAGACGCTTCTTTTCCGCTACTTAGTCGGAAAAAAGGTCGAAGTAATTTTGCGAGAGTGCTTATTTATGGAACATAAAAAAGAAACTGGTCAGAATAACGAACGGCTGTTGCTTTATTGGCGGTTGATGAGCAGTATTTTTGGTAGCGAGAAGAATCCCAAACTCGAAAAGCTTAGCGCTGAGATTTTGAAGGATGCCGCTTTGCCCGAAATACTATTATCGCAGGACCATTCGATAGACGCGATCGTCCAGCGATATCCGGAGCTTCAGGAGACATTTGACTCTTTGACCGACGGGATATTTTCGGACGATAGCAAGCCAAATCTAACCGAGGAAAATAAAGAGCCGACAGCGGAAGCCCAGGCAACTCCTCAAATGTCCTTAGAAACGGAAACGGAGATCAAACCGGCAGAAGCTACAGAAACCTCTGAAGCTCCCAAGCAACAGGAAGAATCGGCTAATTCTGGAGCAAAGGAAGTTGAAAGAGCGGCTGTTTATTCTAAGATGTTGGTAAACGTGTTTGCCGCGGTTCAGCACGGAACGGTGACGGCCGGGCAATATAGCCAGTGGAATAACGACAAAAAGTGGCTGGAACGAGCCTTCACACGAAACGGCGAAATGGATGGCGGGCTACAAGCCAGCTTGAAAGAAATGGAAGCCGATATTGTGAAGCGAATGCGCCTTCGCGAAGTGTTGGCCGATACGCGTTTGGCTAAAAAGCTTACGCCAAGCATGGCGCTGGTTGAGGAATTGCTACGGGACAAATCGCATCTTGCCGATGTGGCTTTGAAAAACGCGAAAGACCTCATCAAGCGCTTTATTGATCAAGTGGCCGAAGTGCTCAAAACGCAGGTGGCGCAGTCGAAAGTCGGGAAAATCGACTATTCCGTTCCTCCCAAAAAGGTGTTCCGGAATTTGGATCTAAAACGAACCATCTGGAAGAACCTCACCAACTGGGACGCTAAGTCAGAACGCCTGTATGTCGAAAACCTGTACTACAAGCACACCGCAAAGAAAAATACGCCTTCGAGGTTAATTGTAGTGGTCGACCAATCGGGCTCTATGGTCGATTCGATGGTGAACTGTACGATACTGGCCTCAATATTCGCGGGTTTGCCTAAAATTGATCCGCATCTGATCGCCTACGATACCCAAGCGATCGACCTGACTTCCTGGATTCACGATCCTTTTGAAGTGTTGATGCGCACCCAGTTGGGAGGCGGAACAGACGGAACGGCGGCGATGGAAATCGCGAAACCCAAAGTCATTGACCCGAGCAACACGGTGGTGGTTTGGATTTCGGATTTTTATGAATGGAAGGCTCAGGAATTGTTCAACCAATTCAAGGCGTTGCACGAGTCGGGAGTGAAATTTATTCCTGTGGGTTCGGTGAGCAGTTCGAATTACCAATCCGTTAATCCGTGGTTCAAACAGCGGTTCAAGGAGATGTCTACGCCTGTGATTTCAGGGAAAATAGACAAATTAATTGTTGAGTTGAAAACATTTTTAGCATAGAAAAAGACAAAATCATGGCAGAGTCATTACGCTTACCGGCAGAAGAAAAATATAAAGAAGAATTAGATTACCTAAAATCAATTGATAACGCGCCAAAGCCTTTTCAATGGAATTTGAGCGCGAATATGGTTCGTATTTTCATATTGGGCTCTACGCCCGCGGACAATATGGAACGCGAGATTCCTCAAAAATGGTTTGGCGACAAATCGCTTGTTGAGCGCAGCATTGTCACCCTGGCGTCGGACCGAGGACTTTTATTGATCGGAGATCCGGGAACCGGTAAAAGTTGGTTGGCCGAATTGCTTGCCGCTGCCATTTGCGATAACTCCACACAAGTTGTGCAGGGAACGGCGGGAACAACCGAAGATCAAATCAAATATTCGTGGAATGTGTCGATGGTAATTGCCAAAGGGCAGTCGCACGATTCCTTGATTCCGTCGCCTATTATGCGTTCGATGGCAACGGGTACAATCGGGCGTTTTGAGGAATTGACGCGTTGTACTTCGGATGTGCAGGACGCTTTGATTTCTATTTTGAGTGAAAAGTACGTTTCTATTCCTGAGTTGAAAGACGGGAATGTTGTATTCGCTCAGCCGGGTTTCAATATTATCGCAACCGCCAATAGTCGCGACCGTGGCGTAAACGATCTTTCTTCGGCCTTGAAGCGTCGATTCAATTTTGTTCGCATTCCGATCGTAACCAACAAAAAAGCGGAATCCGACATTATCCATTTCCGCACCAAGGAACTGTTGAAGCGTCATAACTTCGATTATAACGTTTCGAATTCGCTCTTGGATATCTTGCTGCAAACTTTCAACGATCTTCGCGAAACATCGGCAGCGGCCAATTCCGACGACGAAAAACTGGAATCCGCGCTTTCGACAGCCGAACAAATCGGCGTGCTTGAAGACGCCATTTTGCACAGCAATTTTTTTGAACGCGAATTGACGAGCAAAGTGTTGGCTTCGTCGCTAATCGGCTCGTTGGTAAGGCGTAATCCAGAGGATGTTTCTTTCATGAATAAGTTTTGGAATAATGTTGTCGAGAAACGCAAGACCGAAAAGGAAGAAGCGAAAGACACAGAAGCCGCAAAAGAATGGGAAGATTTTTTGAATGCCGGGAATAGTACAATGGAAGTTATGAAATAGGAGTCAATGTCAAATACCTTAAACAGTCTGTTTGCGAAAACGGACGATACCAAAACCCTGCGGAATACGCTGCTGGGTTCGATCAAGGAGTTTACCAACGGCGATGACGATTACAAGCACTTGCTTCACCATATTTTTGATGATGTGGAGCGAGCGGCCCGTGAGGACTTGGAAATATTTCCTGTTTGTCATCATTCGCCGTCGTCGGCTCGTTTTATGATCAAGCGACTCCTCGAAAAGCAACCGAAAGTCATCTTTCTGGAGCTTTGCGAAGACCTTCAGCCCTTGCTCGAGGATTTGCGTCAGTGTACGTTTCCCGTAGCCTTGCAGGCTTTCGCCTTAGAGACGGAAGGTTTTCCCAAGTCTTGGTCTCCGCTAAGCGTTGTCGCTCCATTGACGGAATTTTCGGCGGAATATCAGGCCATAACCTATGCTTTGGAAACGGGCGCCCAAATCGTGCTGGTGGATCGTTCATGCGATCATGTTTTTCAGTGGATTCCCCAGGAAGACGACGAGCTGGAAAAAGAAAAGAAGAAGAGCCAAAACAAGGAGAAGGAAGAACTGGACAGTGAAACCGCCGAAGAAGTGGGGCAGGATATTCACGGTTCGTCCGTGGGGATACAAATAGGCCAGAACCTTCCGGGATTCGCCGAGTTTGAAACCTTTTTATTGGACAATGCGAATGTCCATCACTATTCGGAATGGTGGGAGAAATATATTGAAGAATCGTTGGTAGGCGAAGACTATGAAACCTACTATCAGTTAATGTATTTTATCGGAAGCCTATACCGCCGACTCCGCCAGGACAAGAAGGACGATCTCGAGACAAACCGCAATCGCGAACGCTATATGTGGCAGCGCATGAAAGAATATGTTCGCGAAAACGACCTAGACGCCGCCGATTGTATTCATGTTTGCGGAGCGTTTCACTCGGTGAGTGATGTGGAAGAATTTGGAGTCAACAGCGCCGCCGAATACACCATCGGCGAACGCTCAAAAACCCAATGGCTGTACGGTTTGATTCCGTCGAGTTATTTTGCGATCGAACATCAGTTTGGCTTGCCTTCGGGAACAATGTCACTGGCCGAAGCCAATTGGAAAAAGTCGCTGACCAAAGAAAAGTTAAAGTCGTTTAAACTAGGCAAAAAGAAGAAAAGCTTAAAATTACCCAAAGCCTCCGCCACCACGTCAACGGCAAGCGAAGACATCGCAAAGTTGGTTGACTTTCTGGGCAAAGTTCCCGAAGATCATAAAAGCGATGAAAAACAGCTTGTGGATTGGTGCGCAGGCATTGTCAAATTGGCTCGTAAAAACGGTTATTTGGCTTCTACGGCCGATTCAATCGCTATTTATCAAACTTCGATTCTGCTGGCCAATATGAGAGGGCGAAAACATCCTTCCCCTTTCGATTTTAAGGAAGCGGCCATCACTTGTCTCGAAAAAGACGCGACCCCGAAAAAACGAAACATCACACAACTTTGTGTCATTCTTTTGGGTGGAGACAAATCGGGAAAAGTGGGATATTTATCGCTTCCGCCTTTGGCTCAGAATGTCTACGACCAGCTTGAACCGCTGGGCAAAAACTTGTCGTCCAAGACGATACAGCGTGCATTGATTGACTTCAAGCAAAACCCGGAACTCAAACCCTGTTCTGATTTGCTGTGGAAGCTGAGTTATTTGACCGACAATCGTATTGTTCACCCGATTATGGGCGAGCGAACGCTGGGTTTTGAGCCGCTTCAGGAATCATGGGATTTGTCGATCGGAAAATACCAGCGTGTACTCATTGAGTTGGGTTACGAGGGAATCACGGTGGAGTATGTGATTGAAAAACGGCTGAAGCATTCGGTTTACAGTTCGGGCGCATCCGCCGCAAAGGGTCTGGACGCGGTCGAGAAGTGTATTCTGTTCTTGGACAATCACCGGTTGGCCGAAGAGCTCGGACGACGTTCGGTTGAGCTGATTTCGAAAGAAGATTCGATTAAGGACGCTCCTGAGATTTTCAGGAAGATTCGAAAACTGATTCATTATTACCGAAATCAAGGCCAGAAATTGCCGCATTGGTTGAATACCTTTATCACAAACGGTTATTCGCATTATTGCACAATGCTGCCAAAGGCATTCGTAGACGAGGACGTTTCGCCCGACAAAGTGGCCGCCATGACGGGTTTTGTGTTGACGCTCGAAACATTGGCCTTATCGCTGGGTTGTAATCGCGATCAATTTGTTATCGCCATCAAACAGTCGCGCCCCACACAGCCGACCAAACTGGCCTTGTTGTGGACCGCCGAGTTGATTCTTTCGATGAAGGAACTGAGCGAAATCAGAGCCTACTTTGATGAACTGTTGAGCAATCCGATGCGATTGGCGACTTTCCCCGACTATCTGAAGGGTTTCATCATGGCGCTCGATTTTACTTCGGTAACGGTTTCCTTTACGATCGAATTGTTTTCGAAAGCCTTCCAGCGTTTGCCCGATTCCATTCTGCTTCCGTGGCTTCCAAGTCTGATCACGACTCTCCAAAAGGAGAATCCCGATTTGATGTCGAAGATCGTGAAAGAAGCGGGAATGCTCTTTCCCAACACTTTGCAAGATCTCAAAAACTGGCAACCTGCTTGGGAAAAAAGTGAAACGGCAACGCCTAAAAAGGCGGTCCAAAAGCAAACCGAATTAACGGCCGAACAGAAACAAGCCAATGCGCTCATTCATGAGCATAAGGATACGGCCGTGGCTATGGCAAGCCTGTTAAACTTCGATCTATCATTCGAAAGTGCAACGGAAAGCGAAGCTTCGTCTGTTGGTTTGAGTGAAGAGGAAAAACAAGCCAATCAGCTTATTCTGAGTTATTCTGATTCGATGGATGTGATGGAGAAGTTGTTGTTTTGATGTGGGTTGAGTTTTGATGATTTTTAAAAAAAAAGCCTTGCTCTGGTATTGATTATTGGGGTGAGGCTTTTTTGGTTTTGAGCAGGGACCGGACGTGATGTATACTAACGTTACTACCCCAAAGGGAAAAGGCGACGGAAACGGGCCCTGTTTTTTATTGTTTTTAGGCACGGATCCAATCCTGTACTTGTTGGGCGATGGTATGTTCCCATTCAAGAATGTCAGTGCTGGGAGCGATACGGATTAGGCCTCCGTGTTTGCCCTGGCCGTGGAAAACGGCCTTGATATCGTCGGATTCCGAATTGTGGTGGGGGTAGACCAGGGCCGATTGGTTGGCTTGGAAGTAGTGTTTGTAGGCGAAGGTTTGTTGGAGGTCCCTTGAGGACGGTCGGCCGTAGTCGATGTTTTTCCATTTTGTGTCGAGAATAATGTTTTCGGATTGTGCCCGCTCGTGATTTTGTGTTTGGGATGCGGGTGTCGCTTTGGGCGTCAGTAGGATATCCGGGCGGAGCGTGGAGTTTTCCCAGAACCTTTTGGTTTGTTGGGCGTGGACGGTGTAGGGGAAATCTTCCTCGGTTTCCTGTTTTTTTAGGCTTTTGTAGACGAATTTCTCCCATAGGGTATTCATGTCGAACATCAGGGCCAAGGATTGGGTGTCGCCGGCGGAGAGGTCTGGATGGAGGCTGAGGAGTATCAGGCGGGCTATTCCTAGAGCTTGCTCATAGGGTTTCGTCTTGCGGTTTAGGGTGATTTTGTCGAAGGTTGTGGCGTCGATACGGGGTAGCGGGGCCGTGTCGGGCATATCTTGGCGCAGGGCTTTGGCCTGTTGTTGGCTGTGGCCGGCGGTGCGGGCGATTGCGTCGAGGGTGGCGTTCAGGATTTGGTGCAGGCGGTGGTTTTGGTCGTATACGGTATGGTGTACGTGGAAACGTTCTTTGTGGACGGTGTTTTTGCGGATATGGTTCGGGAAGTCGAGGCGCCCTTTGAGTGCTTTCTGTTGGCTTTGGGTTTGCCGGTATTTTTTGACGAGTCCGCGTCGGAAGAGGTAATCGGTTTCGGCAAGGAACCAGTGGAAGTACAGGTCGAGGAGATCGGTCTTTTTTGTCTTGACCTTGGCGCGGGTGGGGGCGTGCACTTTGAGGTCGCCGATGGCTTTGAGCATTCCGAAGAGCAGATCCCGCCAGTTTTGTTCGTCGTCGGTATGGCGGTCTATTTTGGGGAGAATCTCGACGGTGATGCCGGCGGTATGGATAACGCCTACGTGTTGGTTGAATTTGACTCCCCTGTATATCGGGCTGAAGTAGCGGGGTTCGCGGGCGTGGAAGCGCTGGAGGGCTTCGATATGGTCGGCGGTGATTGTATGGCCGTTTAGGGTGTGGCCTATTTTTAGGGTTTGGTGTTCGTAGGTGGTGATGTTCATTTTGGAATATTTGCTGTCTGTATCCGGAAGAAGTCACCCGTATTCGGGTAGAGTGGGCATCAAAATCAGAAGAGGTGAAAAATCATTGTGGAGCGGACAGGGCATGCCCAGTCCCTACATGACCGTTTGGTGAATGTCGGGGCTGGACCATCCGCATGGGGGAGACAGGGCGTGCCCTGTCTGTACGGTTATTTGTTCTCTATCTTTAGACCGAAATCTATTAGAGCCTCTTTGAATTCTTCGTCGGTCATGTTTTCGACGTTGGCTAGGTGGTATGTGGGGTGGGGCTGTATATCGTGCTCGGAATCGTCAAAATTAGCGAAGGTTGTTTCGCTGTCTTCTTTGGCTACGAATCCTTGTCCTAGGACGAGGCCTATTTTGGCGTAGTCGTTATAAAAGTATTCTTGGAGTAGCGGGATGATTTTGTGCTGGAGCGCCGTTTTGAAGTCTTGGAGGTTTTTGAGGTTGATCAGGTAGCTGTGTCCTATGGCGTGGTCTCGGTCGAGGAGGGCTTCGAGGCGTTTGTTGAGGGTGGTTAGAAAATTGGTTAACGGTAGATCCATATTTAAGCGATCACCGAAGTCGCTTACGGCCCATTTTTTCCTTTCACCTTTATCTATCCCCATTTCCTCTATTTGACGGGTGATGCCGAGTTTGCTGTATAATGCGTCAGCTACTTCCCTGAAGTCTTTCCCGTACCAGTCCTCATCGGTTCTTTTAATGTTGTACTGATCATCATTCCAAAGTTTTACGATCTCTTCGGTCTGCTCTTCATTCAATAGGAGCTCTGGTCTTGGAGGCATTTCGATAAACTGGAAACGGCGCCGTAGGGCGGAGTCCAAGGCTTCGACACTGCGGTCGGCGGTATTCATGGTGCCTATGATGTGGAGATTTTTGGGTACGCCGAAGGGTTCTTTGCTGTAGGGCAGGGTGAGGGTGAGCTCCTCGGGGGCGCTGAGGCGTTTGTCGTCTTCGATCAGGGTAATGAGTTCGCCGAAGATGGCTGCTATGTTGCCACGGTTTATTTCGTCGATTATTAGGACATGCGGAGTTTCTTTTTTGGTATTCTCTGAAACTAATCCTTTCTTATCTTTAAGGTATTCGATGATTCGTCTGGCGTAGGTAATGTTGTAAACCCCTTCTTCATTTCCCGTTTCAAAGAGCCTTTGGATTTTAGCGATATTAACGGGATACCACGGATTTTCCTTGGAACTATCTTGAGGTTGTACATGGAATACTTTACCACCCCGATATGTGAGGCCAAAAGATGTCTGGCCATTTGGAATTTCCAGACCTTCCATTTTTTCAGTATTCAACAGTTCTTCTTTCAGGTTTGCTATTGTGGCTTCGAAGTTATTTTCTTCGGCTTGCGCTTTTGAGGCTATCGTCTTGAATATTCCGTCTTCAATATCGTAGGAAAGCTCTCCATTTTCGCTACTGGGCTTGATGCCTTCGACGAAGTCTTCATAGCTCATGCTTTGGTGGAAAGTGGTGAATACGATTTGGCCATTATCCAAGTATTCTTGAAAGCGTTTTTTGAGCTCAATCCTAACTTGTCTTTCAATTCCTTCTTCAGAGTCATTTTTGTTGGCCTTTTTCAGATCGGACTTTATTTTCCGTATTAGTTCTTTCTCTGAGATGTTCTGAATTATTGCCAAGGCTTTGTTTATGGTATTGTACGTTTTCCCAGTGCCGGGAGGGCCGTAGAGGATTTGGTTGAGGGGATGGTGGGATGTTTTCATTTTTCTAACGCTCTCTAAAAATTTATCTCTTATACTGTTCGTCTTTACTAGCATTTTCTGAAACTCTGCCTCACTGATCAGGTACTGATCTGTAAGCTTATGTTTCTTGAGTAATTCGTGTACTGTCGGAAGGGTTGTGTTGATGAAAACCTTAAGGTTTTGCAGATAGTCTAGACCCTTGTATTTTCCTTTTCCGAAAAAGTTTTTGGGGTCTATCTCAATGTTTAATCGCTTGGCTAGCTCGGTGTGGAAGTCAGTATCTTCCGGACTCATTCCCCCTTTAAAAGAAATCTCGATGTAATTATTGATTAGATCCCCTGTTTCCTGATCAAAGTTCAAGACAAATCCGATAGTCTGGATTTTTCTGTCTTGGTCCCCTTTTTTAAAAAAACCGATATAAATGTAGTTCGATCCCTGAAACCAGAAACCTTTCTCTAAACGCTTCTCTTTTGAACGTGAACTGTCCTGTTTTCTAAGAGAGAAAGTGAAATCAGGGTTCTCGGTCTTGTAATCGAGTAGGTATTGAAGTATCTCTTCGCTGATTATAGCGATTCTTCGGTTAAGGGTATCACTCATGTTTTATTATTCAGATCTGTGGGACTGGCAAGGTTGGAACCTTGCGGTATGGGTGGTCACCAGGCTAGAGCCCGGCGACAGCAGATGTATTTTGGTCCGCCCAGAAGCCGATGTTTGCCGTTAGCATCCGGGGAAAAAGTTTATGGGTTGCCCGTTTTTTGGAGGCTAGGGACTTGAGGGTCAATTTATGTTTATATTTTAATTATAACAAGTGTTTTCTGCTCTGCTTCGGCAGGACCGATGTGTACAGCCCTGTGTCCCTACATGACCATTCTGGTGTCAGCCAAGGCATGCCATGGCTCTACGTTTATGATCGATCTGTAGGGGTTTCGGGCCAATTATTTTTTTGTGATACCGGAGGGGGCGAAAGTTTTCGCTATTTTCGTTTTTTTGCGGTTTCGCCGTTTGGTGTCCGGCGCGTGGGCGCCGGCTTTTTCGGCGGGTATAATCTTGACTTATGACTTTACAACTGGACACGCTCGAATCCTGGCTGTGGGATTCGGCGGATATATTGCGCGGGAGCGTGGATTCATCGGATTTCAAAAACTACATCTTCGGTCTGCTTTTCCTGAAGCGCGCTTCGGACGTTTTTGACGAGGAGATAGAGACGCTGACGGAAGAGGAAGGCGATGGCTACGAATACGAGGACGCGTATGAGGACGTGCACTTCAAGATTCCGAAAGAGGCGCATTGGAAATACCTGATAGCCAAAGGGGAGAACATCGGGGAGGCTTTGGACAAGGCTTTCGCCTCGATTGAAGAGGAAAACGCCGCGCTGAAGATCGACGGCGTGCTGACGGCGGTGCATTTCGGCAACAAGGAAGTGCTGGGTGACGAGACCTTGCAACGCCTGCTGAATCACTTCAACAAATACAGCCTGCGCAACGCCGACCTCTACAAGCCGGACATGCTGGGCGACGCCTACGAGTACCTGATCCGTATGTTCGCCGACGACGCCGGCAAAAAGGGAGGGGAATTCTATACGCCCCGCGGGGTGGTGAAGCTGATCGTGAACCTGCTTAAGCCGGAGCCGGGCAACAAGGTATATGACCCGACCTGCGGGAGCGGCGGTATGCTGATCGAGTCGGCGCGCTATATCAGCAAGCAGGAAGGCGGAAAGACTTCCGGCGGGCAGATCAACTGTTCGTTGAGCGGGCAGGAAAAGAACCTGGGCACTTGGGCGATCTGTAAGCTGAATATGATCCTGCACAACTATACGGACGCGGATATCCAGAAAGGCGATACGCTTGCCGATCCGAAGCACCGTGACGCCAATGACGACTTTATGCTTCAGGATCGTGTGATTGCTAATCCTCCCTTTTCTTTGAATAAATGGTGGAACCGTATCGAGACGAATCTGGCGAAGAAAGTCGATAAAAACGGGAAGGAAAAAGAAGTGGCTCCGAACTACAACAAGGAAGTTTCGGATCCTTATGGCCGTTTCCAATACGGAATTCCTCCGCGTGGCTACGCCGATTTGGCTTTTCTTCAGCACATGTTGACGATGCTCAAAACCGACGGACGTATGGGTGTCGTCTTGCCTCATGGCGTATTGTTCCGTGGTGGAGCCGAAGGAAAAATCCGTCAGCAATTGTTGGAAAATGACCTGATCGAAGCTGTGGTAGGATTGCCTTCCGCTTTGTTTTACAATACGGGAATTCCCGCTTCGATTATCATTCTGAATAAACAAAAGCAAGAACATCTCAAAGACAAGCTTATCATCATCGATGGTTCGGAGCAGTACAAAGAAGGCAAGAACCAGAACGCACTGGAAAAGGAGCATGTAGACACGATCAGCGAATGGTTTGATACCTTCTATCTGAATCAGGAAGCCGATGAAGAAAACAAATACGCGCGATTGGTCGAGCTGAAAGAAATCGCCGAGAATGATTATAACCTGAACATTGCCCGCTATATCGATACTTCAGAGCCGGAACCGGAGATCAATGTCAGCGAAGTCTTGCAGGACATCCAGCGCATCGAAACCGAAGAGGCACAGATCGATAGCAAATTGAAAGGATTTTTAAACGAATTGGGGTATTGATTTATCAACAAAAGAAAATCAAATGACTAAAAATATAAATACAATCCCCAAAGGCTATAAACAAACTCCGATCGGGGTGATTCCCGAAGAATGGGAAGTGGTGAAGTTGGGGGATATAGCTGATGTAAAAGGTGGAAAAAGATTACCTAAGGGCGAGAATTTAATTGAGAAAAGGACTACACATCCTTATATTCGAGTTGCAGATATGAAAGAAAATGGAATAGATGAAAATAATATTTTATTTGTTCCAGATCATGTTTATCCAAAAATAAAAAATTACACAATATCAAAAGGAGATATATATATTTCTGTAGCTGGAACTTTAGGGATTGTAGGATTAATATCAAAAACTTTGGATGGTGCTAATCTTACAGAAAATGCCGATAAGATAACAAATATAAAAATAGAAAATGATTTTTTATTATGGGTTTTAAAGTCTGAGTTAATTCAATCTATAATATCAAAAGAATCAACATCTAATGCTCAACCAAAATTGGCTTTAGGAAGAATTAGAGAGTTTCTAATTCCAATTCCATCTTCTCCAGAACAACAAAAAATCGCTTCGATCCTAAGCACAGCCGATGAGAAGCTTCGCCAGATCGAGGAACAGATCACCCAGACCAAGGCACTCAAAAAAGGCCTTTCACAAAAGCTCCTTACCCGTGGCATCGGGCATACCACATTCAAAGACTCCAAACTCGGAGAAATTCCGGAGAGTTGGGAGGTTGTGAAGTTAGGGGAAATATGTAAAGTGAATCAAGGATTACAGATTCCAATAAGTAAAAGGTATTTAGAAAATGGAAGAAATCGTTATGTATATATCACTAATCAATACATAAACAAGGCTTCTGATGATTTAGAGGTTCATTATATTGAGAATCCTCCTAAGAATGTTATTTGTGAAGATGATGATATTTTAATGACAAGAACAGGAAATACTGGAATAGTAGTAACTAATCAATCAGGAGCATTTCATAATAATTTTTTTAAAATTGATTTTGATAGAGATAAATTAACTAGAATGTATTTATACTATCAATTAACTAGTGATTTTTATCAAAATATTATAAAAATAAAGGCAGGTTTAACTACCATACCGGATTTAAATCATGGAGATTTTTATAGTATCCATTTATTTCTCCCCCCATTCCCCGAACAACAAAAAATCGCTTCCATTCTCGGAGAAGTGGATGCCAAGCTCGCCAAGTTGGAAGAGAAAAAGACCGCTCATCAGCAGTTGAAAAAAGGCCTTATGCAGGATTTGTTGACGGGCAAGAAAAGGGTGAGTGCGTAAGGGATATTTTTGTAGATTAGGAATATGAACAAGATAGTGACCACATACTGCTTAAATCGATTTTCGATACATGACTATCATGGGATAAAAGAGATAGTGATCGAAGATTTGCCCGACGCCTCACCCTGGATTTTTTTAACAGGGGAAAATGGTTACGGAAAGACACTGATTCTAAAGGCGCTCTCCGCAAAAATTGGCCGAAAGAAAGATGATTATCTCCCGAAAGAATCTAGAGTGGATTTAGAAATTAGGGAGTATAAAGGCAATGGTTTAAAGAAGTCTTTAAGTAAAGAGTGTGTCGCTTACGGCCCGCATAGGTTGAGTATGGCGGAAAGGATCAGTGACGATAGCCCTACGAACTTGAGGAGCCTGTTTGAATCAAGATCCGTATTGCGAGATATTGAGAAGGAAGGCTTAAGCCGTTGGTATTTCAATCAGAAAGAAAAATATCACGAGGCCGTTTCCATATTCAAACGCTTATTGCCCCAACTGGCGGAAGTACATGTAGACGACAATACCTATAAAATCACTTATAAAGAAAAAGATGAGTCGGGAAATATCATAGATGAAGCCCGTACTTTCCAAGAGCTTGCTTCCGGCTTCCAGAACATCATAGCGATGGTGGGGGATATATTGTTGCACTTTTCCGAAGCGATGACCAAGTCATTCAAAGGCTTTAATGAGTTGAAAGGTATCGTATTTATTGATGAGCTGGAGCTATACTTACATCCGAAGTTGCAGAAAAAATTGCCCGGATTACTGAGCGATATTTTTCCCCGCATACAATTTATAGCGTCCACGCACAGCCCCATTCCACTGTTGGGGGCGCCGGAGCACAGCGTATTTTTGAAGGTTAATCGCACGAAGGAGGAGGGGATAACGGTGGAGAAACTAGACATCGACTTGAGTGAACTGTACATTGACAATGTGCTGAGTTCCCCGATATTCGGCTTCAATGAAATTCTCTCCACCAACCGTGACCCAAAGAAAAGAATTCGTACAAACCCTGATTACGAAGAAGTTTCATTTGAGAAAAAATTAGAAGACCGGCTTAAGAAATTAAGCGAAGAAGCTAATATTGACCCTAAAAAACTCTTCGGCGATGATTAAGATAGAAAAGGATTTTGATCAGTTGCCAAGGACTTACCACACAAGAGGAAAAAATGCAATTTACAAGACGGTAAAGAAGCATGTACAAAATAGAAAATACGAGAAGACTTCCAGATACAGCAACGATTCCATTAAAAATAAATTAGAAGAACTGTATCACAATAAATGTGGCTTCTGTGAGTCTAAAATTAAGCATGTAGCTTCACTACAAGTGGAGCATTTTAGACCAAAATCTGAAGTTAAGGAGTCTTCTTCTCATCCGGGTTACTACTGGTTAGCTTTAGAATGGTCCAATTTATTATTGGCTTGCCCTGCATGTAATGGCGGTGGAGCTAAAGGAATCCATTTCCCTATCGCAGGAACTCGTGTGTTGAATGAAAGTCCTATAGCAACAAAACCCAATGGAGAAGAATATTGGGATAGATCTCGTTCAAAAGCTGATCAATCACCATTGAAAGATGAAAAAGCCTTATTGATTCATCCGGAGATTGATAATCCATCAGAGCACTTAACTTTTTCTTTGACTCATTTTTGTGAATTGGAAGGAATTACTCCAAAAGGTGAGACAACAAAAGATGTTATAAAACTAAATAGAGACGAACTAGTCAAGACGCGTCAGGAATGGATTAATAAGTGGATTGACAATATGAATGCTATATTTTTACTTCTGTTGAGAAAAATAGATGATTCTGATTTCATTGACGAATTGGAAGAGCTTGTTTTCAAGCAATTTAACAAGCTAAAAGCAATGGATGACGTAAAGAAAGAATACACTTTCTGGCATCAACAGTTAATACTGAATTTTGAAACCTTACTACTTCCACAGTTCACACCCAAATTACAAGATTTAATAAAGTTTGCTTGGCAAAAGCATCAAGGAATAACCGTCTAGGTCAATCATTTTTTTAGAATAACAGACATGCACCAACCCGAATACACCGAATCAGAATTGCCGGCTATCGAACTTTTTCAGGCCTTGGGTTATGAATACAAACACGGACAAGACATCGTGCGGGAGGGCATCCACGAGGTATTGCTCAAGGACCGGTTGGAAGCTAGTATCCGGAGGCTGAATCCGTGGCTAGGGGAAAACCAGATAGGGCAAGCGGTCCGGGAGGTCAGTTTTCCTTCGTACGCCTCGCTGATGGAGGCGAACGAGTTTTTTTGGCACAAATTACTTTGCCGGGACGAGGCCACCACGCAATTGGAGGACCGCGGTAACGGAAACCGCAAGCGGGACGTTCGTTATATCGATTTCGAAGACGCGGGGGGCAACGACTGGCTGGTCGTCAACCAGATGAAGTTCAAGGGAGAGGGGGCCAACAGCGTTCCGGACCTGCTGGTTTACGTCAACGGATTTCCGATGGCCGTGCTGGAATGCAAGGCGCCGGGTGCCAAGGGGGCCATGGACCAGGCTATTGGGGACTTGGGCTATTACCAGAAGAATTCCGAACGGCTGTTCATTTACAATTTTCTGTGCGCGGGGCTTTGCAAGTGGCAAGCCCGGTACGGGGCCATCTCCTCGCCGTCGCAGTTTTACTCCCGTTACAGGCTGAAGGAACACGGCACGGTGGAGCGGGTTACGGGCAGAAGTAGCACGGAACAGGACGTACTGATTTATTCCTTGTTCCGGAAGGAATCGTTTTTGGATATTCTGCGCTACTTTACGCTTTTCGAGTTGGAGGAGGGACGGACGATCAAGAAGCTTCCCCGCTACCAGCAGGTGCGGGCTACGAACGAGGTGGTAGCGCATTTGCAAGAGAAAGACCGCGGGGGCGTGGTGTGGGCCACGCAGGGGTCCGGCAAGTCTTTGACCATGGCCTACGTGATACGGAAATTGC
>NZ_AP025324.1 GCF_036492835.1 Fulvitalea axinellae
AACGACTCCAAAGCCTTCCGGTACTCGTCGATTCTGTCCAGGATAGCCGCCGACACCGGAAAAACAACCCCCGCCCGGGCAAAGCCCATACGGGCCAGGATATGATGGATCAGGTAACGGTGCAGACGCCCGTTCCCGTCCACGAACGGATGGACGAACACAAAACCGAAAGCCACACAAGAGGCCACCAAAACCGGATCCATTTCCGAAGATTCCAGTTTCCGGTAAGCGCCCAAAATGCCCTCCGTCAAATCCGCCACGTCTTTCCACGACGCCGAAATATGTTCCGGAATAGGCTCGCCCGTATCCCGGTCATGCTCCCCCACAAAACCGCCGATATCCCGGAGCCCCATCTTCGTAAAACGGGAACTCTCGATCACCAACTGTTGCAGGCGCAACAACTCGTCGATATCCAGTGCCCGCCCTCCGGCCTGGCCTATCGCCCGTCCCCAGCGCACCGCCCGGTTATTTTCCGGACGCTCGCCCTCAATCGTAAACGACGCCTTCGAGTCCTTCAGCAACAAAAACGCCGACGCCCGTTGCAATACGTCCTTATGTACCGAATAAAGAAAATCCTCCTGCCTGTCCCGCAAACACTCAGAGACGAAACCCTCCAGCGCCGGAGTCCGGAATACAAGGGGACAAAATTCCCGCGTTCCCGGCAAATTGTTCTCTATCCTGTGCCTGGCCGACCGCTCCCCGCGCCCCAAAGCGTACTGCAGCTTTCCGTCCACCAAAAACACCGTATTGCCCCTCCCCAAATCCGGAAGATCCAACAAATCGCCCGTCAGCCACTCGTACAAAAACCAAATCCTCCGGCTGTACTGGCCGCTCGGCTCTTCGCTCACCAAATCCCGTATCCGGTCGGGCCCCACAGCCCCGAAAAGCTTCCGGAAGAACAAAAGGTTGATCCCCTCATACTTCAGCGCGAACACCAAATGCCGGTACAGGCTGTCTTCCGGCTCATACCTCGCCGAAAAGACAAGCCAGTCACCCGTCTCATATTTCCTGTGCCGCTCACTCACTAACGCCAAGCGTCCCGGCATAGGAACCCTCAGTCCCAAACCGTCGATCAGTGCCCCGTACCCCACAACCTTACCCTTTTCAGGAACCGTCCGTCCGTGAAAAACACGTACTTCCCGTGAAAAACGATTACTTTCCATGCGTTCAAATTAAAAACAATTACACAACCGTAACAGTAATCGCCGTTGAAAAATCAAACAAAAAAATAACCCGAGACGATAACCGCCCCGGGCCCCAACCAAACCAACACCACGTTCAGTACAGATTCCAAATTCCCAAGAATACAAAACCGCCGCCACCGGGCTCCAACGTCCAAGGGCCATCGGCCCGACAGACAATAACCCGGCCTACAGGGCCGGTAAACGTACAGACACGGGCATGCCCTGTCTCACACAAGAATGGTCAAACAAAAACAGATCGGAAAAACAAGAATTGAAACATTCCTAAAAAACCACGTAGCGAAACCCACCCCGCCGAAAAACAAACGAAAAAGACAACTTAGCGGAGCGGTCTCATTCTCGCAAATAAAAACAGGCAAAAGAGAATAATAAAACGCCACGGGAACGTCCGGAAACCAGAGCTATTATCCACTCCTCCGTCGCTCCAACCGAGCGATAGCGAGCTCACGAACACATTTACAAAAAAAACACAAGTGAGTAAACAGCCCCGGCCACCGGCCGAATGTAAAAGCTCCTTTCTTCTCTTTTTTTCCCTTTTTTTCTGTTCTTTCCGGGGAAAGTCTTTGTTGAAATGAAAACCATCAAACGCAAAAAATCCGGCATGCTCAACAAGTCGGGTTTTCCATTTATATTTTATTGATACACTTGCGTTACGGCTAAATGGCCGGCTTATATATTTGTGTTAGGGGGGATACTTAAAGTTTTTTCTTGTACTTATTTTCTTCGTAAAATATCATTATTTATATCTATCATAAACAACCTTCCAAAGGTATTGTAAATCAGTTTTAATCTTTTTTCGTGTTCAAGCGGGCGCCAGTTTTTACCATTATCATAACTTATCCAAGAAATTTTCTTTCCTGTTAGTTTCTTCTCTCTAACAGTTACGATATAATATTCCCTGTCTAGGAAAACATTTTCAACCCAACTCGTATTATCAGGAAGCCTAAACTTTTCTCTCAAGATCATTTCTTCTTTTTGTAAAGAATAAATTTTCAATTTATTACCGTCTATAATTATATGAAGGTTTTTCTCTTTACTAATAGGTTTTAAATAACTAAAGCTATTACCGTCAATGTTTATTAGCTCTTGTATCGAATTATTCTGAGTATCAAAAAGTAACAACTTACCATCTTTATAATTAAAGGATTTAAAGCCCTTACATAAGATTCTGTTATTTGCAGTACGCAATAAAAAAAAGCTTTTAAACCCTTTTTTTAATGTATTTATACTACTCCATGTTTGCCCTCTATTAAGCGACTCAAATGTTTGCCCAGTACCTTTTAGATTTCCTTCGACAAATAAAGAGTTTTCCATCAAAATAAAATTTCTCATACCGCCCTCTAAAGGTGTTCTTATTTCATTCCATATCTCTCCTAAGTTGTGACTTATGAAGAATTTAGACCTTAAAGTGTTCTCTTCAAAGTCATATTGGACAAATCCAATATCATTACCTTTTACACTGACAAATTGAGTCGTATTATTATTGCTTTCAAATAAATAAGTTTTTTCTAGATCACCTTCACTTAAGGTATTCATTCTTATAATTTTAAATCCTCCTGCAATAGCAGGGGAATGAGAATACGTTAATATATATCCATTAGATACTGAATCTATTTGACAATAATCAATAGGTTTTCCTGTATTAACAATTTCTGTCCATTCCATCTTTACAGGATTACTATCTATATTGCTAGAACAGCTAATGATGGTCGCTAGTATCAATAAAATCACCCAAGTATGAAGTCTCATAATTATTCATCATCTTTTTTATATGCTCTAAATTCACGAAGCCCGTCTCCTCATCGGATTTCTGTCCCTGGAACCCATACCTATCAACACATTACCAAATACCCTCCTCAAAAAATCTCCATCTGCCCGCCAACCTTCCTCCGGGCCCGACCCCAAGCCAAAACTTCAGCCACAAACTCCATTACCGACCGCTCCGAATCCAGCCCGTGCCAACCCCTGTCCATCAAAATACGGTTTCCCGCCACGGCTTCCAAATCAACATCATTCACGAACTCCGGCAAAAAATGGCTCGCCAGACAAGCCCCCGGCCTGCCGTACCGCTCCGCGAACTTGGCCGTATGCATCGTCCCGCCCTTGGCTCCCGACTCAATCACGAAAACCCCGTGACTCAGCCCCGCCTGAATCCTGTTGCGCGCCACAAACCTAGACCTGTCGGGCCCCGTACCCGGCGGATACTCGCTGACCCAAGCCCCTCCGGCACGCAAAATATTCTCCGCCAACTTGCGGTTCCCGTCCGGATAAACCTTGTCCAAGCCCGTAGCCATCACCGCCACCGAAGGCCTGCCGCAACGGACCGAAGCCAGATGGCCCACTGTATCGCAACCCAGCGCCAAACCGCTGACCGTCACAAAACCCTCTCGCTTCACAAAATACTCCGACACGATCCTGTCCCCCGCCCGGCGCCCGTGACCGCTCAGCCTCCTGCTGCCGACAACGGCCACAGCCGGCCCCGATTCCAGACAAGACAAATCCCCCCTGAAATACAAAACCCCGGGCGCCGACTTTCCCAAATCCCGCAAAGCCAAAGGATATTCCGGATCGTCAATCCCAACACGCTCTATAGGAAAATCACTCAACATAAACCCTTAAAAAACAACCACTTACCCATACATTATAAACGAAAATCACCCACCCTATGTTATTGAATAACAGCTATTTACAGCCTGTATTTAAAAACGTAGAGACACGGGCATGCCCTGTCTCACATGCGAATGGTCAAAAACAAACGAACCCACCCCAAGGACATTAACACCTCAAAAAAACGTATAGCGAAACCCATCCAAAACATGAAAAAACAGATGCGATTCACATCGGATTTTCCATACTGATACAACCCTTATTTATATCACTTATAGACATCAGCACAATCTACATGACGAAATATGTTATCGTTTAAATATTTGCTTAGATCGAAATCCACAGGAAAGGGAGCGTTAACATCAACTCCATGTATTAAAACATTATATCGCGGGTCTTTTACGCTATAGCCAATATAAAATCTTTTCCCTTCTGGTAAAGCGGAAGGGTAATGGCCTTTGAATCTTTTTTCTCCTACTTTATATATAAAAACACCAGTATTTCCTCCTCTTCCCGTATTTCTATTCTTAAGAGTAACGGCTTTCGTCACTTCATATTCATCCATAAAACCAGAACGATAATATTGTGTAAATAAAGTTCCCAACCCAAGTATTATCAATAATATCCAACCAGACCGATTCCAAAAATTTTTCATACAATGTATTATAAAACCTTCTTAAAAAATGAAGAGACTCATTGATCATTAATGACTCTAGCTTCCTAACTTCCCTATTAATTGCCTCTCACCAGATTGAGTATTCACTTGAACAAAACTCCCCTTGTTTTATTCGTATCATAGGCCCGACCTATTATTGACTCCACCGCATTACAAAAACCTAAACCCCAAGCCTAAACTTCTTATTCCGCTTAAAATCAGTGACCTCTACCAAAGCCCCCAGCTCCACAAGAGCCATGATATCCCTTCTCGCCGAATCCTTCGACGTCTTCGTCATCCCGCACCACCGCTCGGTAGTGATCACCGCGTCAAAATCATCGCCCAGCAATTTGTCGATCACCTTCCGTTGCCTGCCGTTAAACCCGTAAGCCTTATACCTCGCCCAAAACTTGTCCCGCTTCAGCAACGAGTCCAGCCTGTCGTTCGAAAGCCTGATCGCCCCCGAAATCGACTCGATAAACCAAACCAAAAAATCCGTGACATCCATATGCCCTTTCGAGTGAAACTCCAATTGGGCGTAATACTCCCGCTTGTGCTTCGCGATATAATGCGACAGCCCAACCGTCCTCAACGACGACTCGAACTCCCTGGCCAACGTCCGGTCGACGATAGCCCGGCCTATCCGCCCGTTACCGTCCCCGAACGGATGTATAATCTCAAACCACAGATGCGCGATCCCCGCCTTGATAAACGCCGGCATACTCGCCGAATTGAACCACATCATAAACCCGTTCATCTCGGACCTGATCCTGTCCACCGGAGGCCCCATATACACAACCTTGCCTCCCGAAGCCCGGATCACCATCCGTTCGTCCGTAAACGCCCCGACCGGCATACCCGGGTCGTCCAGATTCCCGTTCGCGAACAAAGTCCTGTGCCAGCGGAACAGCGTCGAATTGCTCAACGGCGCCCCGGGATCACTGACCGAATCCATCAAAATCTCGACATACCCGTCACTGGCGTGCACACTCTTGGCGCTCCCCAGCCCCATCGATTTCCGGATAGAGTCCCGGACATCCTCACGGTCCAGCGAGTCGCCCTCAATCCTCGCCGAATACACGATCTCGTCCGTCATCACGCCCACCACAGCCTCGTTCCTCACGTCGATGCCGGCGTCCCTAAACCGCCCGATGATCTCCCCGTGCAACCTCGACGCCTCCAGCAAAGGCCCCTGCAACCGCTCCGAACTATATGTGAAATTCGGATAATCGTCATGATTATACTTGAATAACTCCTCCATAAACGCAAATATTGCGCATATAAAAACGGGGGCAAAATTTATAAGATCATTTTTTGCGCCTATAAAAAAATAACCCGAGACGATAATCGCCCCGGGCCCCAACCAAACCAACACCACGTTCAGTACAGATTCCAATCTCAAAACTCACAAAGCTGTCGCCGGGCTCTAGCCCGGTGACCACCCCTACCGGCAGGTTCTTACCTGCCCCAAGCGGATGGTAACACAACAATGATCAACGTAGAGACACGGGCATGCCCTGTCTCACACGTGAATGGTCACCAAGGCTCCGCCCCATACTTGTAACCCTCCGGAATAATACCCTTTACTCTGTACGCTTTACCAGCGAAGCGATTTACTAGCGCGTAGCGCTAAACCGCCGAATGATACCCCCTCAACTGTAGCGCGTTAAACGCCCCGTTGCGCAAAGGATACATCATCCCGTTGACTTCCTGCAGAAACTCAATTCCAACCAAGGCCAACGTATGCGCCGAAAGCGCCTTGTCATAAGCCGTCACAAGAGAAACAGCCTGCGCCGTCCCCTCCTTGACCCCGAATTCCGAACTCACCGCGAACGCCGACTTAAGCTTACCCTCGCCAAAATCCAGCGAAGCCACGGCCGACCGTACCCGGAAATGCGTAGCCCCCGCCGGCGCCACCACATCAGTGACCGGCACGACCGAAGCCGAAACCGTCAACTCCTCCGCCGTGTCGTCAAACCCCAGCGACACCTCGGAAAACAACGTGGAGTCCAGCCCCGCCTTCCCGTTAAACTCAAACCCGGTAACCAAAGCCAAATCCCCGTCCGACACGGTACGCTCACCGCGCCCGTTCGTCGTGTCCGCCTGCAACACCTTCATCAGTCGCTGCGTCAGCCTTGCCGCCGAGGATCCCGTAGGCGCCCCGGCCAAAGAATTTCGGAAAGCCGTCCTGATTAGCTTGCCCTGGCGCCCCGCCTCGGCGAATTCCGCCTGGTTCTCCCGCGTCCTGGCGAACGCCGGATCAGTCCTCATACGCTCCGCGCTGACACCGCCAGCCTCGCGCACCAAATACTCCCCGTTCTGACGGTAAAACGACATCCCGCCGATCTTACCCTGAATCTTGATAATTCCCTTCTGTCTAGCCATAAAACCAACAAATTAACGTACAACAACACGGCCCAACACCGCAACAAATACCATTTTTATGGAGGCCGTTTCAAGCTTCCAACTTAGCGTAGCGTTCTCATGAACACCTTTGGAAATAAAATAACGGCAGTGAATAACCTGGTGACCAACCATACCGGCAGGTTCCTATCCGCCCACACGAGAATTTTCCATTCTAGCATTCCCGATACAGCTTCCATTCCCCTCACTAATCTCAGGCCTTTATTTTTCTTCCATAACCGCAATGCTTTTGGATGGAAGAAAAATTTGTAGCCGTATTTAGAAGGATTTTTGCTTCATTTTGATCCTTCAACTAGCGTAGCGATCTCATGAACACGCTTAAGAATACAGAAAGGGTGAATAAAAGAAGACCCTGGCCAAAGAAAAGACGTAATCATAAGGTCTCGGAACTACCCATCCACGATCCAAGAACTCACTTCCTATCCTCCAGCGCCCCGACCCTCTCCCGGAGCTCCCGCTCCGAAGCCGCCATGCGCTCCTCTATCCGCCCCACCAAACCGCGGATGCCGTGAAGCTCCCCCGTCAACCGACGGATATCCCGAACCAACTCCCTAAGAAAGAACCCCGCCACCGGCGCCATACCCACTCCGATCCATTCTCGCAAAGCCTCAAGAACCTCCTTTTCCATAACCCGTCATTTTCTTACATCCCGATTTTATACAATCTATAAAGGTGCCTCTCCCCACGGCACTAAAGGCATTCCCCCAGTGTTCCAGCACTTATCCACAGCCCTGAAGCCGCCAGACAACCCTCGAAAATCCTTCGAAATCGCCCTTTATTTTACATAAGAGAGCTTATAGGTCAATAAATACTAAGGTATATAGCCCAAATCTCCCTAACCTCCGTATTATATACCCAGAACTGACCGCAATGGCCAACACCCCCTTCCCGATACGGCCATAATTACCGATAAGACCGATTTTATCGGTAAAATACTAATACAAAACACGAAAATGAGCAAAACGGAACGAATCACCATCTGTCCCAAAGACATTCAGCGAATCACCGGAAAATCCGAGAGCGGCGCCCGGAAAGAACTGGGAAAGATCAAAAAACAGCTGGGCAAACAGCCCCACCAATACCTGACCATAAGGGAATTCTGCCACTACACAGGCCTCGATGAAAACCAAGTACTCCTCATAATAGGGCCCTAAAAAAATGCCCTGAGCCTATTATCTATCGGCGACACCAACACACAACAGCCCCAGAGCAAACCAATCTGCGGACACTATAATAATAGTACTCCGATTATTACTCCATTTATACCTTCCGAAGGTCGACTTTCTCTAAGAAAGAAACTCCTTGACTAAACTCTTCCAGTGAAACCTTTCCTGAACGGCCCCAACGTTCCACCTTTCCAGCCCTAACCCTAACCATCTCGCGCCTACCTTCAGATTCAATAAGCCATACCCCAGCAGTCACCTTCGCTCCAGGTTTCGCTTCGGCTTTAACCACCTTAGTAGCCGGTGCTTGCCCCCGGCCCAGCTTGGCCAAGTCTCCTTTCTTCGCTTTCTTTTCTCCTTTCAGAATCTGCTCACGCTCCTCTTCTGGCAAAACCTTTAGTCCACGCGCCACAGCGATATCATTCTTCACCGTCCGTTCACTCCTTCCGGTTTCCTTCGCTATCACCTGATACGCATTTTGCCTCTCGTTATTTTCAATGGGCAAATTTTGCCCATTGGTTTTCGTACGTCGGTCACCACCACGCCCTTGCTTTATCAAGTCATACTTTTCTTCAATCAACACCGCCCGCTGAAGATCAGTTAAGTTTCTCCTTCCCAGCTGGTTGTCAATCATCCAAGCTCTTACATCTTCGATGTTGCCGAAGTCTCCGACCTTCACATGCCAGCGTACTTCCTCACGACCAAGTTCCTCTACACACCGGTAACGGTTATGCCCGTCCACTATTACATAGTCTTCGCCACATTCCCAAAGCAATATTGGTTCTCGAACCCCTTCCTTCCGGACATTATCCAACAACTGCAAATACTCCTCGTCACGCAACGGCGGTATCAGGCTCCGCAACTCCTCCAAAACTTTAATCTTTGACTTTATGGCTTGCGTAGCTCCCAGCTCTTCACCACGGTTACGCTTATGCCTTATTACGCTCCCGAACTTCTTAGCCACGGCGCACCTCCTCCGCTAAAGACCGATAATCCGTTGCGCCTCTTGACTTAGCGTCATAACTAAACACGTCCTGTCGTTGCGACGAACTTTCCTGAAGCGTAACGTTTCTTCGGATCTCGGTATTAAAAATATCCAAATCCTCAAAACTAGATCTCACTTCTTCCCGGATATGTTTTTGGATAGCCAATCTGCCGTCCACCATCGTAAATACAAGGCCTTCCACCTCCAAAGAATCATTGATCTCCTCCCGTATATCCTCGATTACGTTCAGTATTCTTTCCAGCCCGTTAGATGCATAATAAGTCGGTTCCACAGGTATTAAAACCGAATCTGATGACACTATTGCGTTTTGGCTCAAAATATTCAACGAGGGCGGACAATCTATCAAAATATAATCGTAGCTGTCCCGGATAGGGCGCAAAGCCTTCCTTAACTTTGCAAACCCCGTAATCTCATTTGCCAAGGATGTTTCCGCATCCACCAACTCCAGTCCCGAAGGAGCCAAACACAGGTTTTCGCAAACCAATTCTTCTGGTAATTTACCACCTTCAACCAATGCATCAACAACTTGTCTATCAGGATTTTCAATTCCAAAAGTTTGGGAAAGGTTACCTTGTGGGTCAATGTCCACCAATAACACCTTCTCGCCCGCAAGACTCAGGGCCTTGCCCAAATTAGCCGTTGTAGTCGTCTTGCCTACTCCTCCCTTATGGTTTACGATTGCTATTACTTTTCCCATATCATTATATTTTGAAAAAGATTCTTCCGGAGCTTTGTCCTCGGCGGTAGCCTTAAAAAAGCGAATCTAATCAAAGATATAAATCACCCCCTTCATTCCAAGCGGATGTTAGGTAAAACAGTTTTATTTACTTTAAAAAATGTAGTCAATTTTATAGGTGAAAAATCAAAGGGCAAATTTTGCCTTTTGATTTTTCATTCCCCCAATAGCCCATAGGTTCTTAAACTTTTATCACTGTTTATTTTGTTAAAATTGAAATATATTCATTTATGATTATCTTACATAAATACAAAAAATCATACTTTTGAAAAATATTTAGTCGCCTGTTCGCTTTAAAGGAAAAAGGGAAAAAGTAGGTATTGATTTGAACATTACATTTCGCATACTAACTTTTGTCAAGTGCCTAGATTTTTCACAAAATCAGCAATAAAAATACTCTTATACTTTTGAAAAAAAGTGAAAAAAAGCAACGCGCGCATGTGCGCGCAACGTTGTTTTCTTTGTTTTATATTGTTTTAATGTTTTAGGGACTTGTAACCTACTGTACCATAGCTCATTACAAAGGTTAAGATACCCTTTTATGACGCGAACCATACCCTTTTATGACGCGAACCATACCCTAAAATGACGTCAACTGTCCCTTTTATGACGCCATCACCAATGAATTATTAATTTACGGCAACTTAACTACCGTAAAACTTCTGTTGAGATACCCTTTTATGACGTAACACTTGCCTTTTGACGTCATTTTAGGGACATTCATTTAGGTTTTGCGTCAATTTAGGGTATCTCAATGGACAACAACGGACAAATCGACAGCCAACAGCTATTCGATTACAAGATCACGAAGTCGAACAAGCTAATCAATCACCGGTCGTCATTCTCGATCGTGCAGCAAAGGGCGATTACCTTGGCGATTGCCCAGATCCAGCCCGAAGACCACGACCTCAAGCGCTACAGGATCAGTATCCGCGATGTGGCCGGAATCAAAAAAGGCGAAAGGGTAGGGGGATCGGTCTACAAGCATGTACGCGAGCAGATCATGCAGCTCACCAAAACCTCCATAGACCATATCAACAATCCCGACGACCCCCAAAGCGGGTTCAAGTCAACCTCATTCATCGAAGAGGTTGAGAAGCACGACGGCAAGGATTATGTGACCATCGAGTTTTCCCAAAAAGCCAAACCTCTGCTCCTGAATCTCAAAGAGCGCTTTACCACCTATGCGCTCCGCTACGTTCTTGATTTCGAGCACTCCTACACGCTCAGGCTCTACGAGCTCTGCAAACAGTACGAGCGTATCGGTAAAAGACGAATTTCCATCGAGTATTTCAGGGAGCTTCTTAACCTCACAACGAAATATCCCGGTTTCGGTAAACTCCGGACCAAGGTCATAGACCCTGCTGTCAAGGAAATCAATAGCTTATCCGATATGAGAGTCAGCTATGAGCCTATTAGGCAGGGAAGGGCCTTTACCGATATTGTTTTCAGTATCCGCCCAGTTGAAGAAATCAAGACTAATGCGGTTCAAAACAAGGGGGGGGAAGGCGTCTCGGTTCGAAAAACTAAAAAAGCGAAAGTTAGAACCAAGAAGGCCAATAAATCGAAAACCGAAGAGGCCAAGGTCCAGCCCAAACCCCCGGCCTTGGAATTCTCTTGGGACGTAGGCCCCGAAACCCAACCAACCGAAGAGGAACTTCGCCAAAAGTACCTCGCCGACTACGAACGCTACTACCAGGAGGTCCGTACCGACTACCTCCGTCGCGCCACCCGCGAACAGAAAAACGCCTTTCAGGCCCACGTCCACGAAAACGGCACCATTCCCGAGCGAAATTGCCTAGAACGGTTAGTGTCAGGCGAAGCCGACCGCACCGACTGGAACATGTTCGCCACCTTCGTCATCCGCACCCAAGGCGCCGACCAAGACCGCCGTTACCTGGACCCGCAAGCCTATGTCCAAGACCGTCTGGAGGAACATAACCGATAGCCGTTCCGGAAAAACCTGATTGGGAAATCCGTTTACGCATATGGGATTCTGATGTGCGGAACCCAAGACCACATCCAAAATCTCGCCACAATCCCACAAACGCCCCGTAAACGCGTCCAAATCAGAAAAACGGACAAAACCTTGCCGGTACCGCAAAAACGCGACAGCGCCCGCAAAAACCATAAACCTGAACCGACCGCCCCAAACATTCCAAACCCACTCACCGTTACGCCCGACAAAACCGACCCGAAAAGCCGGCTCTCACATGCGCGTATACGCGTGCGGACCTGATCAGATCCAGATCAGCTGGGTTAAGCCCTTGGGGCTAACTTAACCCAGCGATCGACAGATCAATGGTCCCCGGCGTCCGTAAGGGTCCGCCAAACGCTCCGGACCCGGTCTGATTGGCGAAAAAACGGAAATCATCAGAAACGCCCTTATTTAGCGTTTAAACTCCCAAACCATACGGAGATTCATTTTTTCGAAACAAAGCCGCTCACGCCCCTTAAAAAACGTTCTGGAAGCCGGCAAAACAAAACAGTCCATCCTCGCCAAGGCAAAACCGGAAAAAATCCGCTGAAGCCCAAGCCGTAATAAAAGAGAAATAAACGCCGAAACTGGCCGTAAATAACCACGGATTCACCCCCGAACCGCCTAATATCAAATGACCCGAAACACATAAAACTCGCACACCTAATGACACTATCAAATAACTGATATACAGTGGTATATAGACGATTCAACCCAAAAACCACACTATCAATCCCAAAAAACAGAACATAGCATAGCCTCAAACAACGATCCTGTCAAATGACACCGTCAACTACCTATAATACAGAGATATAGAGGTCCCATTTCAGCCCCATGAATAGTCCCAAAAAGACGGCTAATGTAGAGACATGGCATGCCTTGTCTCACATGCGAATGGTAAAGCCCATCAATCAAAAAACAGAACATAGCATAGCCTCAAACAACGGCCCTGTCAAATGACACCTACAAGTACCTATAATACAGAGACATAAAGGTGTCATTCCAGCCTCGTGAATAGTCCCAAAAAGACAGTAAACGTAGAGACATGGCATGCCTTGTCTCACATGCGAATGGTAAAACACATCAATACAAAAAACAAAGGATGGCATGCCTTGTCCAACATGCGGATGACCCTCATCAAATGACACTCTCAAATCTCTGAAAACCAACACAATACAAGTGTCATATCAACCCCGATACTCACAAAGTGTAGGGACCGTCCCCGCTCCAAAAATGATCTTCTGACACCTTCAACTCGCTGAATAACAACAAAATAACAGTCTCAATTCCCGTTCATGAAAACCGAAAAAATATAACTGACAGTAAAGGCTAACATATAAAAACACCATCAAAATTAGATATAACATATAGAATCAAAAAATAAGGATAATTTTAACAATTGCACATACAATATTATCCAACTATGTCAGTTATATTGTCAAATAGTTATTTTTATATTTATCATCGCAAAACGTTTCAAAACCGGATTCACCGACCGGAACCGGACGTTATCGGCCCCAAGAAACCCAAAACAAACAGCATGCGACTAACCCCGCAAGTCTACTTACAAAACGCCGTTACGCTCCTCCCCGTCCTTGCGGGCGACAAAGACTCGCCCATGCGCAGGATCGTCCACGCCCTAACTGACAGCGACGCCCCAACCCGCACCGTAACACGCTTCGCCAAAGACGCCGGATCCACTCCCAAAACGGTCCTGAAATACCTCGGGATACTTCGGTCGCAAGGCGTCAAATTCCTCGAAACAGAGTCCGGTTCTGTTCCTCGCCTACCTCAGTTGAAAGACATGCAATTGTCATACAGTCAAAGTGTTATAGGTGTCACAAACGTCGCTTGCAATCACCTTTCGGCGCACTGCCAAAACGCCCATGCCCTGACCTTGGCGCTCCGCTCTCCTCAAGGATCGTCCCTGCGCAAAGTCGCCTCGGTCCTCCTCACCGAATCTCCCGCCAAACTGTACCGATTGGTCGGGCTTACGGGCCTCTCCCGCTCCACTTTTTTTAGGTGTCTCGCCAAGCTCAAAAGCCTCGGTTTCCGCTTCCTGCCGGCGCCTTACCGAGGCGCTCCCGTAGCTTTCGCCCTAAAACCCGGAATTCCCGCCGATACGGCCAAAAGCTACCCGACTGTCCGGGCCCTAAAGCTGGCCCTGAGCCATATCGGCGTCAATCCGGACACCGAAACCCTGACAAAACTACATACCGGATACCGTCACAAAAAGGATTACGAACCCGCTTCGGCAACCGATTTGGCCACCAAAATCAAAAGGGACCACTACTCCAAAACCACGGAAGAGCCGACCGTCAAAACCGCCGGAAAAAGCCCCCTAAACCCGGAAAAATTCCTGCCCAAAAATTTCGTCGAACACTTCGAATCCCCGTCCGAATGGCCCGCCGGGGAACTCCGCCCGGAACAGCAAATCATGGACTTGGCCGATAGACCCGAACAGATAAAAAAGGACATCCTGACCACCGGTCATTCCGTTCTTGCGCAACATGCCGAATTCATCGCTTCCCGGATCCTCGTCTGGTGCCTGCGCAACAAATGCGCCCGGCCCGTCAGCAGGGAAAAATTCGTCAAGGAAATGATCGCCCAAGACATTCGTCAGGGCCTCTACGCCAAGCTCGTATCCGTCCAAACAGAAGACTGGGAACAAGCTGAAATCGCTACAGAAAAGGACATTTCCGATGGCAAAAACAATACATCCAAACCCCGGAATTCCCGCGCCCATACCCGGGAGGAGATCGCCGCAGTCTTCAAATCCAAAGGAATCGACAATCCCGAATACACCGAAACGATCCTGAAAGCCAGCGCCAACGCCGCCAAAAAAGGAAAACCCATCCGGAACCTCAACAAATACATCGCGACCTTCCTGAGAAACGGAAACGAAAACCCGGGAAAACAAACGCAAATTCCTACTGCGCAAACAGTTATAAATGTCAATGCTCCTAATACCTATATCACGACAAACCCGCATTACGAAACGGAGTCCAGTAAACATAGTACGAATGCCATACCAACCGAAAAACAAACCGAAAACGGAACACAAAACACTGACCAGAAATCTATTCCGAGTGTCAACAATACCCCCGTCAACACCGAATATATAGCCCAAGATCCGACCCAAGTCGCCAGCCAACTGATCAACATGATAAACAGAAACACCCAAGCCGTTCAGGACGCCATCGGCGCCATAACGGCCCTGGCACCCGGGCTGACCCAAACACAGAACGCCTCCGCCACTGCGGGTTCCCGGACAACCTCCCGCCCCAAAAGCGCCATCCCCCAAGGCTGGACCGTCCACCGTCGCCGTGATCCATAAAAGCGTAGAGACACGGGCATGCCCTGTCTTCCTCTTAATTTCGGGAACAAATCCCTGAAAAATGTATATATTAGCGTACGTTATTTTTCCTGAAACACTATGAAATTTTTTGAACGATCACTGCTCCTTCTTGCGCTTTTGGTGCTTGTTATTCATCTGGTTTTCTTTGGCGTCAAAAAATCGCCTTTCGTATTTGCGACGGTTCCGTTGTCGCTCGCTTACTTTTTTGGCGGTTACTGGATACTTCGTGACAAGAAAGACAAAAAGTCAATATTCCCCGCCCTATGCGGGCCCGTTATCGCTTCCGGGCTCGTTGCCTTGCCGTTTAATTTTCTTTCCATTGCGCTTAATGTACCAAATTTCCGTATAGTTCTTTTGGCAAATTTTGCGTTGGCCATAGCCATGGTCGCTTTCCTGCTGATCAACCGAAATACGGCCAACAATACCCGGACACTGAAGAAAATATGCTGGAGATCCTGTTTGGTTGCGTTGCCCGGGGCCTTTTTTCTTTTCGTTCCTCACACAGGAGAAACATATTGGAGAACCGTATATATTTTCCTGCAAAATCATGAGAGACTGGCCGCCAATATACGGATGGTTGACAATGGAAAAGCCGCTAAAGAACTATTGGCCGACAAACGCTATGAGGAGGCGTTAGAGTGTATCGAACAAGCGACAAAGAGCGGACACACATGGCGTAACCTAATCCATTACGAGTATCCGGACGCTCTTACTCCCCAAGAGTGGCAAGCCGAAGCCAGAAAAATCCTTCGAGACGAATATAGAGCGCATCCGAACAGGGGATCATTAAGGATTATGGGGGGCTGTTACGAGGTTCAATATGACGTATACCGCCAATACGGTGATTCCCTCTACAGAAAGAAGGCCTTTGGAAAAGCCCTTAACTTATATATCAAAGCCTATAAGACATATGTCGAGTTTGACGATTGGAAGGTGGGCAAGTCTTACGTCTTGGCCAAGATTGCCACTTGTTATGATTTGGCAAATGGCCCGGAAAGGTACAGGGAAAGTCTTTACTCCAAGGCCTTGGACACACATATGCGGGAAAAAGGGAAAATTGGCGCCGATGCCGCGTGGATATTCTTCGATAGGGCCAGGGCAAAAACCAAAAATAGGAAAAGGTTTGCGGAGGCGGAAGCCGATATTCTAAAGGCCTTAGCATTGCTGCGAAAGGACGGAGATCCGGAGACGTATTCAAAATTCTATGACGGTTATATACATCACCTGTGCTACAATTATATGTTGAGGTATGAAATACATAACCTAGGGCATGTAATACAGGAACTGGAACGTAAAGGGGAAAATGGTAAGTTCAAGGCTAATGCGATTTGGTTCCTCAAAGGAATGAAAAACTATATGCAGGACGATTTTATCGCGGCCAACAAATGTTTTTCACACTATATAAGTGGAGCTAATGACCTAAATAAAATGGGGTCCCTATTAGCTCTGGTTGGACGGGCCCGTTCGGAATATATTCTGGGGGACTATAAAGCTTCGGAAATCGCTTCCAGAGAGCTGATGAAAAAGATAAAAGAGGTTTCCAAAGTCCAAGGGGTCCCTTCAAAGCTTTTGGAGATGATCGCCCGTACTCTGTTGGCCGACGTTCAGCTAAAGCAGGAAAAAATAGAAGAGGCCGAAAAGAGCTATCGTAAGGCCGTTGAGATCTATCCATTTAAAGACAACTCGCAAGAGGCTTCAAATCTTCGAGCCTTTATAGGGTTAGCGCATATTGACCTCGCTCGTGGCCAGAGAACCCGCTCATTGGAGCGCTTAGATTCCATTTCCAAGCGTTTGGCCAACGATAAGGGATTTCCCATGGTCAGGGAATCTTACAGTGTTGTCGCCAAAATATACGAAGAAGCCAAAGAGTATGACAAAGCCACAAAACTGTACGCGGATGCAATGAGGAACCGGCCTCCTCAAGACAAACTCACCGAAGCGTCTTTCTACGCCGGAATGGCGCGTATATTATACGCTAAGGGAGATTATCGGGAAGTGGAAGCCCTTTCAAGCGGAGCCTTGTCCATTTACAAAGAGATACTGCCTCCCGATCATCCCGATTTGTTATCGACACAGCGGTTTCTGGATAAAATAGCCCGGGACAAACCCTAATCGTAAGTTTGCCCAAACCAGAAAAATAACGTAGAGACATGGCATGCCATGTCTCCCTCTCAAATAGTCAATACCCGAAAGCCCCACCTTCCGTCAAGGTTCTTACCAGCATCAGGTTGATATAATAATTCGACTTGCCCTGCGTGCGTTTCCCCAAAACTCCGTCCTTGGCCAAAGTGTTCAGGTACGACGAAGCCGTGGGCCTGCTCACCCCCAGTTCCCGCTCCAGAAACTCGATCTTGGTATAAGGGTGCTTGAACAAATGGTTCAGGAACTCGTGGCTGTACTGTTAACCGCTCCCATAAAATATCCCGAGATAAAGAGGTTTTAGTTTTGGTGGGTTTGATATGTTTCTTCATCATATTCCGCATGATCGAGCGGATTTTCTTGTTTCGCATCCACTCCCCAATAGATGAAAATTTTATTTCCGATTAGTTTCTGTATCTCTGAATAACTTGGATGATAATCCTGATCCGCCCACAGATAAAGCTTTTCGGATATACGCCAGTCCAGATTAGAATCGCCGGTTAGCATAACTTTCAGAACCGCAAGTTGAAACGCCGTATCGTTCTCCCATACTTTGACCTTCTCCCCAAATTTGAAATACTTGTCAAAACACGAGAAGTCCCCAATTCCTTCCGTTATCCAATCATACACCCTGCATTCGTCACTGTCAAATCCGTGCCGTACCGAATCCTCCAGATACTCGAAGAGCAATCGCCTTCCGTCTGCTGGACTCAATTCGGTGTCTGGTGTACACTCAAAACGTAAACTTCGGACAGCTTCATTGCCTGTATATAATCGCAGAACATACCGGGGCGTTTCTTTTTCGGGAGCTTTCAGGCCACCGAGGCGCTGATATATCGGAAACGTACGGACATCCATGCGGAACAATCCGTATTCATCCGGATACCGGACAGTTTTTCGATAGATAGACTCAGCCACCAAATCAAGCGTAAAAGCGCTCGATATGCGTTCCTGTGCCGATATTCTCGATAACAGCTTCTGACTTAGTTTGGGTGACGGTTTACCCCGAACCAACCGAATACTTAGATCAAAGATATTGTTTCGGCGTAATCCTTCGCTCAAACGCCTAAGGGCCACTAAATCTTTTTCTCCCTTATAGACTTGCGTAAATAACCAAGCCACCAAACGGTTGGCTCCGCAATAGTCAAGCTTCTTGCTAATATACAGTTTTCCGATAACCGGAATAATACCCCAAGGTGAAGCCCCTTTTTCCCAATTGGCTATTTTCTGGGCGATAAAGAGCTCGAGCTTTTCCCGGCGTTCCCGCAACGTCACGGGCCCCATAGTCTTAGGGTGAACTTCGGGAGCCCCGTCCATAGTTAACTCTTTGGGCTCGGGCACTCTCGTAAGCAATTTTAGGTATTCGGTTTCATAAGCGTTATCAGGCCCGTCTTCCGAAAGGTCATCTCCTGTACGGACAACCCAAGGCAGTACTTTGCCAGTATGACGAAGGGTCCGGACATTTTCCAATACTACTTTGGTATATAGTTCATTCAGCTTTCTTTCGGATAGCTCATTTAATACCTGATAAAGGGTTTCGGTGGAAAAGTTACCGACTTCGACGCTCTTTTCTAACGCTATTATGCTCTCAGTGTCTTTGTCAAGCGCTTGTAAGGCTTTGCTCCGGAAGTAGTGGAAATCCCCGTTCTCAGCATCAGTACTCAGTGCGTTATCGAAATCGTCTAACACTCTTTCTAGGTCTTTCGCTAATGCCGTTTTTGTCCGTCCGGCTCCCAAAAAACCGCGTCCCGTCTTATCTCCCAAATCAATGGCCTTTCTAAAACTTTCAGAAGCTTTAACATACTCGTCCGCTCCGTAAAGCGCTTCGCCCAAAAGTATATGCGATTCCGGATCTTCGGAAAAAGTGGTGGCCAGCTGTCCGTAACAACGTATCGCTTTTTCAAATTGCCCCAATGAAAGATACAGATTCCCTAAGACAATGATTTGGCTCTTAATAAGCTGATTTTCTTCGGCGCTGTCTTGCCCCTTAGTAGGTTGGTGGAGATGTCGATCATTCAGCATACGGATAGCGAAATCGTAATCTCTGTACCCTATTAGTATACGGCCCTGCCAAATCGAGGCTTGTCGGGCCCAATGTGGCATCTTTTCGTGTGCCAGTTCGAACAGCCCTTCGTCCAGAAATATGTTGATGGCAGACGAAAGGACTTCTTCGTTTTCCTTGGTTGCGGGATCTTCCATCGCTTCGGTGATGTCCGTCAGGGCTTCGGCCCTTTTTCCAATCCTAAAGAAGGCTTGGGCTCTATCCGAAAGGATTTCTGGAATATTTTCTTTTCTTGGCCGTGGTGTCAGTCGCTTCGCTTCCGTATAAGCGTCAATGGCTTTTTCATACTTGCCCGCCAAAACCAGAAGTGCCCCGAGTTTATGAAAATAAACGTCATCCCCATTGGGCTTAAAATGATCCTTTCTCAAATTATCGATCGCAGCGTCGTAATTGCCCAATGCTTTATGACAGAGGCTACGATGATAATAATATTCTTCATTGTTGGGGTCATGTGTCAACGCCTCGTCTAAAAGCCTAAGACTCGTCGTATAGTCCTTGGCCTTAAAGGCTTCCTTCCAATTATCGTAACGAATCGGTGCTTTCCCGTCTCCGCTTAAGGCCTTATCAGTGTCTTCCAAGTAGGACTGGGCTTCCGGAAACGTCCCTTTCATCCGGATAGCGGTCTCCAAATCCGTCTTCGCCCGAGCAAAATCATTCGCTTTATATTGGCTTACCCCTCTTTCGTAATATGGATCGGGACGTTCGGGATCCATTTCTATCGCCCTGTCCAAGTCCTCGATAGATTCGGTCAGCATCCCTCTTGAACGATGCCAAATACCTCTCACTTCATAAGCTTCGGCGGTAGGGTTAGGCATTTCAAAGGCCTTGTCCAACCATTTACTGAAGAGAATAGGATTTCCTAAATGATAATATAAACGGGCTTTCTGAACGTATAAATGGGCATTAAACTGCCAATCGGGAATTCTATTGAACTTGGCTTCCGCTTCCGGAAAGCGTTTCAGGGCTAACAGCATATCGCCTTCGTGCAGATAGACACTCCTGGGGCTTGAGCATTTTTTTGCTAAAGCCAGTATGTCATCGGCCAACGCTCCTTCAAAATCGCCCATATAACCTTTGGATTGGGCGCGGATCCTGTAATATTCCCCTGTCTCCTTCTCTTCCAGGGCTTTGTCCATAAGCTCCAAGGCTTCCGAATACTTCTTATGGCCGTTAAGATATTCCCCTAAACCTTGGTAAGCGTACTTTCTCCATATACAATCATCAGAACTTAATGCGTACTCAAAATAAGTCACGGCTTTTTCGGGTCGCTTCTCCACCATATGTATATAGATCCCGAACAGGCAATGTATATTACCGTCCTTTGGATGACTTTCCAATACGCCTTCCAAAAGTTCACGCCCCTTTACAGGATCCCCCGATTTTGAAACAAAAAAGCCAAGGCATATTGTATCCATTGGATCCCCGCTTTTCCGCGCCCGTTTTGATATCCACGCTTTCGCCTTTTCGAATACTTTTGTTTTGGGATCTGTAACAGCCAAATTCAATAGCGTCATTAGTCCCTTCTCTTCTTTTCCTACAAGGTAATGGTAACGTGCAAAGCCATAAGAAATATGATGAATAATCTCGGTAAGCATATGTATAGATTAAAAATCCTTATCGAACACCCATGAAAGCCATAAAAAGAACGATAAATACCAACACATTAAACAATAAATATATAAACACAAATACAACAAATCGCACTATATGCTTGAATAACTTATCTTGGCTTATATAAAAACATATGTATTTTGGAGACTTTATGCTTCTCCAAAGATGGTCATCGTAGAGATATGACATTTTCCATCTCCCGATTATCGGACACATCCCACGGTCAAAACCAAAAAACACCTATCTTGCCGATCGACCAACCACTTTTTGATTATGTGCTCAACTGTTTACTTGGGGGCAGACCATCCCCTTCCCGAAATCGATTGGAACCCCGAAAAGCCCGGATTGCATATAAGCGAACTGGATTCCCCAGAAGATATTGAGCATGCACAAGGGATTCTCCATCTCCCGTACCTATATCAGATAGGCTCTTTTATGGGATGTTCCTGCGGACTGGCTTACGCCGATTTCCTAAATGAGGATCATGACCAGGAACGAAGGGCCGATGTCAAGGACCTACTCTCTTATCTAAAAGAAAACGTTAAGGATAAGCAACTTAAGGTCATATCCTTATCCATGGATAAATTTCCCGATGAATATCCCCTAGGGGATTTTTTTATCCCCGACACACCGCCAGAAAACGAGTTCTTTCTTCCCGAAGACCGGATCCTGAACCTGATCCAGCCATAAATGACCAATGAAATGGACATCTAAGCAGATTTTACAGCACTCGCAACCACTGATTTCCTGAAAAATCCTTCTCCGATATGTCAGAAATTTTCGATAACCCCGCCCGCCCGGTTACAACGGTCACAACCCCTCTCAGCGAAGCCCAACTGATAGAGCTTATAACCCGCGAAGGCGAATGCTACCTGAAAACACCGGGACATCATTATACCGACGCCTTTATTGACAGGATCGACGAACAGTTTCCCGCCCTTGCCATCAATCAGATAAATTATCTGAACTTGTTAATGGTAAGCCCCTGCGTACACGTCGATGAAGTGATACGGCTGAAAAAAGAAATCCTTTCCGCACTTTCGGATTTCCACCGTACCGCCCATAAGTTAATGTACCGGCTTTGTGATCAATACAACCTCGAACCCGGTAACCAACCCCATGTACACCAACTCAAGAGAAACAGCCACAAGCAAAGGGGCCCGTTAGGTACCGATTGGACTTTTTTTCTTCACGGGACATCCTGTGCCTTCGAAAACAAAATCACCGGTCAGTTTCTGGACGTTAAGATTTGCCACAAAACTCAGTACGGAGTCATTGACAATTACTTTCTCAGACGATTTATAGAGACTACCCCAACCCACGACAAAGTGTCAAAGCTCATAGCGGGCAAGTCCCAGAATATGCATAAGATCCTGAGTACATTCAAAAGAATGGGATACCTAATTGAAGAGGTTGACGCTTTCGGCAATTACCAACTTCTGTATCTAACAGAGAAGAGCGATTACGCCCTTTGAATTTAAATGACAGCCATTTCCAAGACCTGTTTTTATGATGTTGTTTTTCGATTTTGAGATTAAGGACAAAGACATAAAACGCCTTATTTCAAGTTATTTGGCCATATCTGATCACACTGTATTCAATATGGCTGAACTGTTTGATCGTTATTATCTATCAGATTATCTGCTTACTTACCATTGTGATTCGGAGTATATGATTGAACAAAAAATGCCTCTTCCGGAAAACAAACAGGTTGTCTATGAAAAGCAACCGTACGGAGCCAAAGGTTTCTTTATGGCCTTGAATCTCGATATAGAACATAAAACTAAGGACACTATAAAATTAGCCCGTTATTTTGCCCAGAACCTGAATGTTTCTGTCGTCATAGACGATAATTCAATGAGCTGTAATACATGGCACCTTATCGAGCCTGACGGGAAACTATATGCAGTTTCTTGCGACTCCGACATATGGTTTTCCAATCATTGGGATGATGAGGACGGAGAGCCTATTGCGCCCTGCATGAATATCGAAACCAAAAAATTGATAGATACATACCCCTTATCAAAATAGAATTTTCACGGCAGGTTCCGCCCTCCCCCAACCTCAACCAACTCCTCCCACCTCGTGCTGAACCGCCTCGAAAGCCTCTCCTGCCGGTGGCTCCAGCCACGGCCCGGCCCCTGCGATCCCAGCTTCACCGTCCCCGCCCCGAACTTCCCGTTCAGCCGGTCCGTCGCCAGCGACAGCGCCGCGTGCCTCTCCCGGTCCACCTTGTCGAACAGGTCGCCCGTCACCTCGTTTTTCGGCACTAGACCGCCGGCTATCACGCCCGCCTTCTTATACCGGACCCCTTCCCTGTGGATCCGCTCCGCCGCCCGCATCGCGTAACCCGCCAGCTCCAGATCGCTGTCCGAAGGCACGGGCAACGGCACCGTCAGCTGGTCCGAACAATGCGGAATATCTGTCCTGAACCGGTTCGTCATCAGCAGCACCGTCAGCGTCGACGCGCAACAGCCCTCCTCCCGGACCTTCGCCCCGCACATCGACACAAACGCTGACAAAGCCTCCTTCAGCTTCCCCAGCCCCTCGATATCCGACCCGAACGACCTCGACACGCACACCGACTTCTTCCTCGGCCTCACCAGCTCCAGACTCAGGCAAGCCTCCCCCGCCAGTTCCCGCTGCGTCCGCAGCCCCACCACCGACATATGCTTCCTGACCCACGCCGACGGCATCTCCGAAAATTCCAGCGCCGTCCTCACGCCCTGCCTGCCCAGCTTCTTGCTCAGCCTTCCGCCTATGCCCCAAACCCCGTCCACGGGCGTCATCTCCAGCGCCCGGCGCTCCTTCTCCGCGGTATCGATTACACACACGCCCCGCAAGCGCCCGTGTCGCTTCGCTATCCTGTTCGCCACCTTCGCCAACGTCTTCGTGCGCCCGACCCCGACACATACCGGCAAACCCAGCTCCAGCCCCACAACCTCCCGGATCCGGTACCCGTACTCCTTCAGCCCCTCCATGCCCGAAAGGTCCAAAAACGCCTCGTCGATGGAGTAAACCTCGACTCCCGGCGAAAACCTGCCCAAAACGTTCATCACCCTCGCCGACATATCCCCGTAAAGCGTATAATTCGAAGAGAACACCCGTACCCCGTACCGTTTCACCGCCTCCTTCATCTTAAAAATAGGCGCCCCCATCCCGATCCCGCAAGCCTTCGCCTCCGCCGACCGCGCCACCACACAACCGTCATTGTTCGAAAGCACGACCACCGGCACACCCCGGAGCCCCGGATCAAAAACCCGCTCGCACGACACATAAAAACTGTTACAGTCCACCAAAGCATACATAACCAAAACAGTTACCTATCAATCATAACGTAATATACTATCCATAAACAAACAACAACCCTCCGCCATCCCCTTGCCGTCCCCTGCCATCGGAAGGCTCCCGCCTTGTGACCAAACAAACTGGCAGGTTCCGACCTGCCACTGCGCATGTCCACCCAAAACCGATCCCCGTACAGACAGGGCATGCCCTGTCTCACACCCGAATGGTAAACCCAGATATTGATTGTCATTCCAACCAGCGTTCCCCAAAACTAACTTCAGGCCTTTATTTTTCTTCCATAACCGCAATGCTTTTGGATGGAAGAAAAATTTGTAGCCGTATTTAAAAGATTTTTTGGTTACTTTTTCATCTGAAAAAGTGACACCGGAGCTAGTTATAAGTAAGCTGTTTATGGTTTCGGGATATCGTCTTTTAAATGCCAATAATTATCGAGACGCATGGACAGAACCGACAATTATTTCCTCCTCTGAATAGTATAAGTAACAACCCCCCAAACCATAAAATCATCCCCTGCGCCAACCTCGATATCCGGAAACTCAGGATTCGCCGCCAACAACCGAACCTTGCCCCCCCGCCTGGAAAACCGCTTCAGCGTAAACTCCCCGTTCACGCAGCAGACAGCCAAATCGCCCTCGCGCGGCCTCATCGACCGGTCCACTACCAAAACGTCCCCGTCATGGATATTCGCGCCCGACATCGACTCCCCGCGCACACGAGCGAAAAACGTCGCCTCCCTGTTGCCCACAAGCTCCCGGTTCAGGTCGATCACGCCTTCCAGATAATCTTCCGCCGGCGACGGAAACCCCGCCGTCACGGGAAACATCACCAACGGAACGCCCCCTAATCCCGCGTTCTCCGGCACATACAAAGCCAACGGTCCAGCCATAACGACAATATTTTTAGACAAATCCATTAACACGACCAAACCCCATTCGGTCCGGAACATAGCCATAACCCGCTTTAACACAACCAAGAACCTCTCCCGATATTCCCCTTTCGCCAATAAATGTAGAATTATTTTCCTTCCGGAAAAATCAATTCGGCTACATAATTTATACATGCTAAAAAACATAACACAAACCGTGTAGATAGTCTCTGCTTCCCTACGGATAATCAACGTACAAACGCGGGCATGCCCTGTCTCTCCACATAAGTACATCCAGTAAAATAGGTTATGTTTCGGGAGAGGAATGTTTGAAGGGGTAACCTTTTGGTTTATTTGGTTTTATATTGTCTTCGAGCAGTCTCTTTACGCTTTACTATTTACTTTGTACTAACTTATATGGTAACACCTGACTGGCCGCAACCCAACAAAAACAGAAACCTCCATGGACCAAAACCATATCTTTCCTAAATTCGCCCAGCCCGGAGATTTTTAGAAAAAACGGACATCCCCACGCCGGAACGCCGATTTTTCCATTAAAACGACAACCGACACCATACGGAAAAAGCTTGTCCACCCTCTCCGGACAACCCAAAGTAAAGACCCAGTACTCTTTACGCTTTACTCTTTACTAAGTACTAAGTAAGCAAATGTCTGAAGACCAAAAGAACCAGCTCAAGACGAAGCTCTGGAAGATAGCCAATACCCTGCGCGGCAACATGAACGCCGACGAATTCCGCGACTACATCCTCGGATTCATATTCTATAAATACCTCTCCGAAAAAATGGAGATCTACGCCGACCGCATTCTGCAGCCCGACGGCGTGAAATTCCTCGACATACCCGGAATGCCCGAGGCCGAAGACTATTACGAAGCCATCAGGGAAGCCACCGTCGACAAGCTCGGATACTTCCTCCGACCCGAAGAGCTCTTCGCGCAGATAGCCGAACGCGGAAACGGCAAGGACGAGGAACACCCCAACTTCATCCTCGACGACCTCGCCCGCATCCTCGACAACATACAGCGCTCCACCATGGGCACCGAGTCCGAAGACGATTTCGACCACCTCTTCGAAGACATGGACCTCTCCAGCACCAAGCTCGGACGCACGCCCGACGACCGCAACAAGCTCATCGCCAAAGTGCTCTTCCACCTCGACCGCATCGACTTCAAGCTCCACGACAGCGAGATCGACGTCCTCGGCGACGCCTACGAATACCTTATCGGGGAGTTCGCCAGCGGCGCCGGCAAAAAAGCGGGCGAATTTTATACCCCCCAAGAAGTCAGCACCGTGCTCGCCAAGCTCGTCACGACGGGCAAGACCCGCCTCCGTTCGGTATACGACCCCACCTGCGGCTCCGGATCCCTCCTCCTGCGCGTGTCCAAACAGCTTGAAAGGACCGATCCCGAAACCGGCGAGATAATCAGGAACGTAGGCTCCTTCACCGGCCAGGAACTCAACCGAACCACCTACAACCTGGCGCGCATGAACATGATCCTGCACGACGTCCACTACCGCGACTTCGACATACGGCAGGAAGACACCCTCGAACGCCCGCAGCATATCGACGAGCGCTTCGAGGCCATCGTGGCCAACCCGCCCTTCTCGGCCAACTGGTCCGCCAATCCCCTATTCGCCAACGATGACCGCTTCAGCGCCTACGGCAAGCTCGCTCCCAAATCCAAGGCCGACTTCGCCTTCGTGCAGCACATGATCCACCACCTCGACGAGGACGGAACCATGGCCATCGTACTCCCCCACGGCGTGCTCTTTCGCGGCGCGGCCGAAGGGCATATCCGCCGTTACCTCATCGAGGACCGCAATTACCTCGACGCCGTGATAGGACTGCCCGCGAACATTTTCTACGGCACCTCCATCCCCACCTGCATACTCGTTTTCAAAAAATGCCGCGAGGCCGGCGACAACGTCATATTCATCGACGCCAGCCAACACTTCGAAAAGAAAAAGACGCAGAACTACCTCCGCGCCGAGGACATCCAACGCATGGTGGATACCTACGCTTCCCGCGCCCCGGAAGACAAATACAGCCACGCCGCCACGCTGGAGGAAATCGAAGAGAACGACTACAACCTCAACATTCCCCGCTACGTCGACACCTTCGAGGAAGAGGAACCCGTGGACCTGCAGGCCGTAACCGAACAGCTCCGCAACCTCGAAAACGACATGTCCCAAACCGACGGCCAAATCGACGCCTTCTGCCAAGAATTGGGAATCGAAAACCCCTTCCGATCATGAGCAAGACAGAAAAGAGAAACGTGCCTGCGCTGAGGTTTCCGGAGTTTCAAGATGAGTGGGTTGAGAGAAGGTTAGAAGATTTATTTATTGAATTTAAAAGTGGCAAAAATATAAAAGCCTCGAAAATCAACGATTCTGGTAATTACCCTGTGTACGGAGGAAATGGACTTAGAGGCTATACGGATATATTCTCTCATGATGGGGAATATTTTTTAATAGGGCGACAAGGTGCACTTTGTGGAAATATTAATCGATTCTCGGGCAAGGCATTTGTCTCTGAACATGCGATAGCATGTAGATCAAATGATTTTTCCGACACTGAATGGTTAGCACAACGTTTGGATTATTTCAATCTTAATAGACTATCAGAGTCCTCTGCTCAACCAGGTTTATCCGTACAAAAATTACTTCGTTTTAAGCTTGTTGTTCCAACGAGATCCGAAGCCACCAAAATAGCCACCTTCCTAACCTCCGTCGACAAAAAAATCGCCCAAGTCCAAGAGAAAAAACGCCTCAGCCAAGAATTCAAAAAAGGCATGATGCAGAAACTCTTCTCCCAACAAATCCGCTTCAAAGACGACCAAGGAAACGATTTCCCGGAGTGGGAGGAGAAAAGATTGGGGGATATCCTAATTGAATATAAGGAAAGGGTTGATGCGAATACCAATTTGCCAATTCTAACATCCTCCAGAAATGGCCTTTATCCACAAAAGGATTATTTTGCCAATAGAGAATTACAAAATGAGGGAGAATATGGAGTGGTCCCGAAAGGATTTTTTACTTATCGGCATATGAGTGATGATGCCACTTTTAAGTTTAACATTAATGAATATTGTGAAAGGGGTGCGATAAGCAAAGAATACCCTGTTTTCACAACGAAAGACTATAGCGCAAGATTCCTTTATGAAATATTGAACAACGGCTCAGATTTCAAACGTTTTGCATTAACGCAAAAGCAAGGAGGGACAAGAACCCGTTTGTACTTCAAGAATTTGTGTAAAATGGTATTGAGTCTTCCAATATCTCAGGAAGCCACCAAAATAGCCACCTACCTCACGGCCCTCGACGACAAAATACAAAACCTCGAAAACCAGATCCGGCAGGCCAAAGCCTTCAAACAGGGCCTCCTCCAGCAAATGTTGGTATAAATTCGTTGAGAAAAATAGGCTTATATGACGGAATAATCTTTTTTCTATAAAAATGCAGGATACAATTATTGCTATTACAAATGTTGTCTCGGGGATCATCATTATCGCCTTTTTTATCTTTCTTATGCGTTCTGTTTATTATTTCTCTTTTCTGAGACGAGAGAGAAGGCCAGTCAAAGAGGTACGTGTCAAAATAGGAGATAAGCTAAGTGAATTTAGAAGCTTAAGGAATACTCACCAATGTATTGATGAGTCTCTGGAAAAAAAATATCTAAAGACACTGATAGAATATCAAAAAATATCCGAAAACAATGTTACACCATTATACCGCTTTCAACCATATGCTGAAGCTATAAAAGTGTTTCTGCAAATGTTGGTCGGCTTCGCAATCGTATTTTTGATATTTGCCGAGCTTTTTTATAAGATGGGTGTCTTTGAATATACTTCACAGACATTTTATCTTTTCAATGAATCTTGGATTGTAAAATTAGTTACAGATAACTCGGAATTAGAGGATCTTATAAAGCAACCGATGTTAACCACGGTAGCGATTGGACTAGCCACGGCCACCGGCATCGAACTGGCATATATGCTCTTTACCCCCGGCCCGGATGAAGCCATACAACCCGTTACCATGGGCGTCGCCGCGTTGATTTTGGCCGAAATTGGCAAACCGGATTTCGAATTTACGATTGACCGCACCTTTTCGGTTGTCCTATTAGCCATGCTAATCCCCATTTTCTTGTGGGTAGAGCATTGGTTCAAGAATAAAGACGAGAAAAAAGAGTAGAGACAGGGCATGCCCTGTCTAACACGCCCTGTATAATCATGACGATATCGGATGAATATCATCGTAGGGGCCTCCTGCGTGTGCGCCCGTTCCTCTAGGTGGGGCCCCCGCCTTGCCTCCCAAAAACAATTTATCTATCTTCAACGCTTACGCAAATAAACCTTGCGAGTCACCTTAAAACACAAGGCACCCAACCCATGAAAATAAACCGCCTGTCCCTGCGGAACTTCAAAGGCTTCGACCAACGTTCCTTCGACTTCCATCCCAGCGTAAACGTCCTGATCGGAGACAACGGAACCGGTAAATCCTCCGTCCTCGACGCAGCCGCCTTCATGCTCGGCACATTCTTCATCGGCGTGGACGGCATTCCTACATACGCCCTCAAAAACAGGGACAAAAGGCGCCTGATGGTAGACCGGAACAGCCTTGAGACGCAACTGCCGCTGAGCCTGGAGATAGAACACGAGATTGACGGCGAAACCCTCGCCTGGCACCGCGACACCAACAGGGCTTCGGGAAATTCCACCACCTACGCCTCGGCCCGGGAGCTGGTTCGTAAGGCCCGGGAGCTTACGCAAGCCGTACGCGACGGCGACCGCGCTGACCTCCCCCTGATCGCATACTACGGCACCGAAAGGCTTTCCGAAGAGAAGAAAAGCAGAAAAAGCGGAAACAAAAAAAACGACGGTGGCTCTCGTCTCGAAGGCTATCGCGACGCCCTCGACCCACGCGCGATGAAAGAAAGGTTCATGGCCTGGTTCCGCGACGCAGAAACCGCCCGACTGCAGGATCTGCAGGACGAAACCCAAAGCCAGGACCTCTTGCTCTACCAAGCCTTCGTGGCTGTCTTGGGGGCTACGCTTCCCGATTGGGAAAATATCCATTACAATTTCAAAAGGAAGGATATCGTCGGAAAGGCTGGCGACGAGTGGAAAGAGTTCGAAAGCCTCAGCGCCGGATACAAAAGCATGGTCCGCCTCTGCGCCGACATCGCCTACAGGGCCATACGCCTCAATCCCCATCTCGGGGCCGAAGCGGTAACCGCAACCAAAGGAGTCGTCCTCGTCGACGAGATTGACATGCACCTGCATCCCAAATGGCAACGCGTGGTCGTCGATCGCCTCCAAACCGCCTTCCCGAACATACAGTTTCTGCTCACAACCCATTCGCCTTTCATAGTCCAGTCACTGAAAGCCGATGAGCTAATCAACCTCGACGACAACCGTATAGATGACGATCCCGACTCCCGGACGCTGGAGGACAACGCTCTTTTCATGGGGGTCGAAAGCGCCCACAGCGCCGAATTCGAGGAAAAACGACAGGTCAGTTATGATTTCTTCAAACTTCTCGAAGGGGAGGACAGTCCCGAAAACAGGGCGCAGATAGACCTCCTGATAGAAAGGACCACGGACCCCGTATTCCGGGCCAAACTGGAAATCGAACGCCTCATCAAATTCGGAAAAGCATGAGACCGGTAAACAGGGGCCCACGCCCCCTCGACAACGAAGGAAACCCGAGGCAATTCGAAAAATACAAGCGCGCTTTCCGTTATCTGATCGATCGCATTGGCAGCTATTGTTCCTATTGCGAAAGACGCCTTGCCTCGAACTTGGCCGTGGAACACGTCCAGCCCAAAACGCCGGTGCCGGCTCTCGAACTCGAATGGGACAACTTCTTGCTCGGATGCGTCAACTGCAATTCCACCAAAGGGGATACCGTACCCACCATGGCCAACTACCCTTGGCCCGACAGCGAAAACTCTTTTCGCTATTACGACTGCGACGCCGAAGGACGAGTCATACCCAAAGAGGGCCTAAACCCCCAAGACAGGCTGAAAGCTGAAAAGATGATCAGGCTTACCGGGCTGGACAAGACACAACCGGAAGAAGGGACTTCCGATTGGGAAGAAGCCTCCGATCGTAGGCAGGAACAGCGTATTAAGTCCCTGATGGAGTCCGAAGAGAAACGGATCGCTTATGAACAGATGCCCTCCGAAGTCCGTCCCCATTTTATTTCTTTTCTGGTCACTATCGTCGAAGCCGACGGCTTCTGGTCCGTCTGGATGCGCGCTTTCCAAGACTTTCCCGAAGTCCAACAAGCCCTAATCCAAGCCCTACCCGGTACCACCGCCCAACATTTCCAAACCGCGGACACCGATACCCCTTAAAACACCAGCCTCCCCAATAGTCACGTAGGGGCGCACCTGCGCGCGCGCCCGTTCCCCAAAATAGCCTGAAAGGCTTACATTCACCAGCCTGGGGCATCGCCCTAGGTCCACGTCCCATCCCCACAACACCTTTAAATCTATATTTTTTGATTTAAAAACACTTAATAATCAAATAAACAAAGACCTTAAAATACATTCCCCTTCATTCTTTCCTATTTATATCATACCCCTTATCTTTAGGTCATATTTTTCGGTCGCGCTATTTACCATTTCGGCGCGTGACGATCTTACGGCGACAGGATAACAGGGCTTAATCAGCCCGACACCCGCCCTTAGTTTTAGGGGCCTTGTGTTTTCATCCGTTATTTTCGGCGTTACTTACCGCCGTCGCCGGGTTCTTACCCGGTAACGGACATCACCTCCGGGTTCCTACCCGGACCGCGCCAAGGATATCGCCATTCGCCCGATTTTTAACCGGTGACCGATTTTTTCAGACCTCAAAACCAAGGAAATGCAGACCTTGCCCCCGGATACGCCCGTCATGACGGAAAACAAAAAATCAGGCTACCAATCCGAAGCCGTGCTCGAAAACAAGCTAATCCAAAAGCTTGTCGAAATGGGCTACAAGCCCGCCAACCTCCCCGACGAACGCGCCCTGATCCAAAACCTGAGAACGCAACTCGAAGCCCACAACAAGACAAGCTTCTCCGACACCGAATTTGCGCAAATCCAGAACACCCTCGCCAAAGGCTCCTCCGTATTCGAAAAGTCGAAAGCCCTCCGCACCAAGCAGGAATACGTTCGCGACGACGGCACCACGGCCTACTACCATTTCCTCGATACCGACCATTGGTGCCGTAACCGCTTTCAGGTCGTCCAGCAGGTGACCATGGAAGGCAAATACAAAAACCGCTACGACGTCACCCTGCTCATCAACGGGCTTCCCCTCGTCCAGATCGAACTCAAGCGCCGGGGCCTAGAGCTCAAGGAGGCTTTCAACCAGACCGGCCGTTACCAAAAACACTCCTACGGAGCGGGAATGGGCCTGTTCCAGTATATCCAGATATTCGTCATCTCAAACGGCGTCAACACCAAGTACTACGCCAACAACCGCAAGCAGTCTTTCAAGCAGACTTTCTTCTGGTCCGACAAGGAAAACCAACCCAAAAAAGAACTTCTCGACGACTTCACTCCAGCCTTCCTCGAACCTTGCCACCTGGCCAAGATGGTATGCAAATACATCGTCCTCAACCAGACCGACAAGATTCTCATGGTGCTCCGCCCCTATCAATATTACGCGGTGGAGGCCATCGTCGACAAAGTCAAGAACAGTAATAAAAACGGATATATCTGGCACACCACCGGTTCGGGCAAGACCCTCACCTCCTTCAAGGCTAGCCAGATAATCCGCGACATGCCCGAGGTCGACAAAGTGGTCTTCGTCGTCGACCGTCGCGACCTCGACTACCAGACCATCAGGGAGTTCGACGCCTTCTCCCCCGGTTGCGTAGAGGCCAATGAGCGCACAAGGGATCTCGTCGACAAATTCGGCGACGACACCAAACTCATCGTCACCACCCTGCAAAAGCTCAACAACGCCGTCACCCGCCGATACAAAAACCGCATGGAGGCCAGGGCCTCCCAATCTGTCGTCTTCATCTTCGACGAATGCCACCGCTCCCAGTTCGGCGACACCCACAAGACCATCTGCGAATTCTTCCCCAAACACCAGATGTTCGGTTTTACCGGTACGCCCATTTTCGCGGAAAATGCCGCCAAAAACAGGCTCGGCAAGCGTACAACCAAAGACCTCTTCGGCGAAGCCCTGCACAAATACGTCATCACCGATGCTATCCGCGACGAAAATGTCCTCCGCTTCTCCGTCGAATATATCGGACGATACCGCAAAAAATCCAGCGCCACGCTTCTCGATATCGAAGTAGAGGATATCGACCGCAAGGAGCTGATGGACTCGCCCAAGCGCCTCGAAAAAATCGTAGACTACATCATCGCTAACCACCCCCGCAAAACATACGGCTCAAACGCCGTCGCAAGGCTCCAGCCTTGTGACTCTTCTGCCAGCAAGGCTCCAGCCTTGCCCCAAACAAAAAACCAAAAACCGAATTTCACGGGCATGTTTTGCGTCAGCAACGTCGAGACGCTCATCAAATACTACGAATTCTTCCAAGAGAAAAAGAACCAAGGCCTGCACAAGCTCACCATAGGGACCATTTTCAGCTATCAGCCCAACGAGGCCGACCAAGACGCCGACGGATATTTCGACAATGAGGAAGTAACGCCGCATTCCCGCGAAAAGCTCGACGAGTTCATAGGCCATTACAACAGCCGCTTCAACACCAAGTACAGCACCAAGGATCCGGAGACTTTCCAGAACTATTACAAAGACCTCTCGAAGCGCGTAAAAAACAGGGAAATAGACATCCTGCTGGTCGTTAACATGTTCCTGACCGGATTCGACTCCAAACCACTCAACACGCTCTACGTCGACAAAAACCTCAAACACCACGGCCTCATCCAAGCCTATTCCCGGACAAACCGGATCTTGAACGAGAAAAAATCGCAGGGCAACATCGTCGTATTCCGAAACCTCAAGGAAGCCACCGACAAGGCCATTACCCTCTTCAGCAACAAGGACGCCGTTGAAGAGATCCTCATGGAGCCCTTCGAAAACTATCTGGACTATTTCGAAGAGGCCTACCGCAAGCTCCTGTCTATCGCACCCACCGTAGACGCCGTGGACCGGCTCCCTTCCGAAAAGGAGGAACTGGATTTCATCCAGGCTTTCCGCAAGCTCATGAGGCTCAAAAACACCATGCGGACCTTTGCCGAATTCGAATGGGAACAACTCGCCATGGACGAACAGACCTTCGAAGACTATAAGAGCAAGTACCTGGACCTCTACGACAAGGCCCGTCAGCCCAAAGAGAAAGTGTCCGTCCTTGATGACGTCGACTTCGAGCTCGAACTCATCCACCGAGATCAGATCAACGTGGCTTACATACTCCGCCTCCTGGCTGAACTCAAGAACGAGCCCCAAGGCGAATCCGAAGAAAAGAAAAAAGCAATCCTCGACCTCATTGGAGGCGAAGCCACCCTCCGAAGCAAACGCGAGCTCATCGAGAAATTCATCGAAGAGAACCTCCCCCAAATCCGCGACACCGACACCATCCCCGACGAGTTCGACGTCTTCTGGGAAAAAGAGACCCAGGAAGCCCTCACCCGCATGATCGACGGAGAAGGCCTGTCACGCCCCAAAACCGTCCAGAAAATCAAAGAATACCTCCATACCCCAAAAACCATCCAGCAACACGAAGCCCTCGACATGCTACAGAAACAACCCTCCATCCTCCTCCGCAAAAAAATAGGCCAACAAATCATCAACGCCTTCAACACCTTCTTCGAAACCTTCATCCACAACACCCCCTAAAACCGTCCCGTCCCGTAGAGGCATGGCATGCCTTGTCTCACACGAGGATGGTCAGACGCCAACAAACACCGTCGCCGGGTTCCTACCCGGTGATCACCCAAACTGCAAGGTTCCGACCTTGCCTTTTAAAATAGAAGATTTACACCTACCACAATCACTCTTTTACCTTCAGTCTCATGTCACAGTCAAGGACCCAAATATCACAGGAAGAATTTATACAAGAATTAAAAGGTGCAAAATCAGAGCAACGGGAGGCTAAGTTTTCAAGCAGAATATTTGATTTTGTATTTCCACTTGGATCAGTTTTTAGTGAAGAGCATGTTCAAAACAAACGATTAGAAAAAAGAATAGAAATACCGATTTCATTCGAAAACTGCGAGTTTAAGAAAGAGTGGGATGTATCAAGAGTGAAGTTCGAAGAGGAAGTAAATATTACACACTCTGTATTTTGTAAGACAGCTAACTTCTCCAAGACAACATTCGAGAAGAAAGCTGATTTTAACAATTCCGAGTTTCAAGGCGACACTTCCTTTCACGAAATCAAGGTTAAAAAAGAAGCTTCATTTGAGTCCGTAAAATTTGGGATAGAAGAAGAGAAAGAGCAAACCAAACTAATATTTGGAGATTCGATCATCCAAACAACCGTGTTACAAAACACTTCTTTTAAGAAGGCTGAATTTTATTCAATGTCAAATTTTGAAGGAGTCTGTTTTATAGGTAACACTAGCTTCGAAAACAGTGAATTCTATAATCAGGTAATATTTGATCAAAGTATGTTCTCAAAAGATAAGGAGAACAGTCAAAACTATTTGAAATTCGATAATGCTACATTTTTCAAGAATGTGAGTCTCAAAGGGCTTTCGTGCCATTTAGTGGCTTTTTTCACCAATACTGATATCCATGAAAAATTTGACTTATCTCCATTGATAAGAGAAAGTGATAATCCTGAACGTGAAGATGATTATGAAAAAGTTACAGAGTTTCATCAGAATATAATATTCAAACCGAAAGAAGTAAAGAAGCCTAAAAGCCTCTTAATAAAAGAAGTCTCATTTCATGAAAAATTGGATCTGGATTTACCTGTCCCCACCATTAAACTGATTTCTTGCAACTTTGGTAGTCTGAGTGGTATAGCAAAAAGCATCATTCGGACCCCCCAATCATTTGAGGAATGTTTTTTCGATAAAGACATCGAAGTTAAAAACGTAGATATCACTGAGGGCATCCTTTTTGAAGATTGGATTTTTAAAAAGACAGTTAAGTTTCCTGATCTAAAATACGAGAAAGGAATATCGTTCTCCAACTGTGAATTCAATGAAAATGTCACGGTAGATCCTAAAACCGAAAAAACGGAGTTTCTGGGGAAATTCGAAATACTAAATTCCGAAATCGGTGGAAACTTGGCGCTCCAAGGTTCCACCTTCCACCAACCCGCCGACTTCTCCAACAGTAAATTCAAACAGAATGTAACCTTCTATCAAGAAAAAGATAAAGAACACGGTATTTCCGAATGCATAGTAACCTTTAATAAGAAGGTTGATTTCGAAAATACAACCTTCGAAGGAAAAGCCATTTTCTGGAAAACCGAATTCAATGAGACCAATTTCGAAAATACCAAATTTCAGAAATTAGCAGACTTCTGGAAAGCTATTTTCCATTCAAAAATGGAATTCAATAAGACTGATTTCAAAGAAAAAATTGTCTTTTCCTTCACCGAATTCAAGCAAGATGTTTCTTTTCTATACTCCAAGATTGAAGACCGTTTAATCATGGAGGAAACAAAGTTCGGTGCCGGATTAGACTTCTCTAGAGCTTTAATACAGGGGGATATTTCCTTTTTCAATTTTGAACCAAAATTTACTTCGAAATCAAAAATAGGGCCTCGGTATCAACGTGAAACCTATCGAATTATTAAAAATGAACTGATTACCCAGAATAATAAAATCGACGCCACCAAATTCCATAAACTGGAAATGGAGGCATATTCAAAAGAGTTGAAGCTTAAGCCCCCGATGGATTTTCAGAAGTATGGTAGAGATGCAATAGAGCGGGTTCAACACTTATTAATACGGTTTAAACGTAAGTATACAATTGTTGCCATAGCATTATTTAATGTATCTATATTATTGTTCGCTTCATTTATTTACGCTCCATCATACGTTGTATTTTTAGTCCCTCTTGGTGCTATATATCTTACGCTATTGATTTGGAGTTTATTTTATAGAAAATATTCAATAACGAACATGGCAGAAATAACCTTCGGTTATTTTGTATTTAAGCTTAAGAACTTTCGATACAAATTTGGTGATCAATCTATAAATTCGTTAAATCGACTTTCCAATTTACACGGCTTATCTTGGGTAAGGGCTTTAGTTTTTACTGTATCCATTATTATAGGTCTTTTTTCGGGTCTACTTTACTTTGGATTGGAAATAAATGCAAAGAGTGAGCACCCTTGGTCATATAAGCCAGCCACTTCTTGGTCAAATTTTTCCTACGAGGCCACAAAAAACAGCATTAGTGACGCCATGCGCCCACTAGCCCAGTTCGCAATCCCAACTCACAGAGCCAAATTCCTTAAAGACGATATCGACGCCATAATCTATGAAGGACAAACACTTCCCACAGACGCAGATCGAGACAAAAACTACAACCACTGGTTCTACATAATCGACTTCCTATCCAGAATCTTCATCGGATACGGCATCTACCAATTCATCGCGGCCTTCCGAAAATTCAACAAAGGATAGATCATACCCAATAACGCTATAAGTTACCCATGGTAGAGACAGGCCATGCCCTGTCTCCCGTTCCAATGACAAACCAACCGCCATCGCCTGGTTCCTACCCGGTGACCACAAAACCTCCGGCTTCCTAGTCGGACGGGCCGAAGGTCCGAAATTCATTAGCCTAGGGCATTGCCCTAGGTCCACTCCAATTTTAACATTCCAACGACCTAATACCTGATACCCCATACTTAATACCCAACCATGAAAAAATTCCCAAAAACCATAAAACTCTTCCTAATCGACGGCGAAGCCGACGGACGCATGACCGGAGAACTCTCCAACTGGACCGGCAAAGCCCTCCGCATCCCCCGTATCCTCGTCAAAGAATCCTACGACCGCCCCGAACTCCAAAACCCCGGCGTATATTTCCTCTTCGGAAAAGACGAAGACCAGCGCGACCTCGTCTACATCGGCGAAGCCGAAACCATCATCCAGCGCCTGCGCCAGCACCTCGACAAAAAAGAATTCTGGACCGAAGCACTAATCTTCATCAGCAAAGACGAAAACCTCAACAAGGCCCACGTCAAGTACCTGGAACACCGCCTCCACCAAACCGCCCGGAAAGCCGGCCGGCACCGGCTGGAAAACGCCACGGTGCCCGCCAAAACCTCCATCTCCGAAGCCGAACAGGCCGAGATGGAAGAATTCATCGAAAACCTCAAGCTCCTCACCGCCGCCATAGGGCACAGGGTATTCGAACCCCTAAGCCCGAAGACAACGGCCAAACAAAAAAAATCCGAACTCTTCCGCGTCAAAAACTCCCGTGGTGCCGACGCCACCGGAACACCCACCCCAAAAGGCTTCGCCGTACACAAAGACAGCCTCATGGCCACAGACCCCGTACCGTCCATGAGCGCCGGATTCCGGGCCACACGCCAAAAACTCCTCGACGACAACACCGTAATCCTGGACCAAGACGGCAACCTCCGCTTCCGCAAAGACCACGAATTCACCAGCCCCTCCACGGCCGCCGCCGTTCTGTTGGGCCGCAACGCAAACGGCCTAATCGAATGGAAACGCCCCGACGGCACCACCCTAAAACAATTCGAATCCGGCCCAACCGAAATGCCTGAACCGGTGATAGTTTAAATTCGATCAACATAGGGGCACTCACATAGGAGTGCCCGCCATTCAAAAAATATCCCATCACCTTTTTAACACTCCATCATTCTTTGTAATGTTTATAAATATACTGATATTTAAAGCTATCCATACTTTTGAATACCTTGGAAAAGGCCAGTATTTTTAATTTCTACCGAATGATTAAAGAACACGAATCCTTGACCTGGACGAGGGACAAAACTTTGAAAAAATCAATAGCTATCTTAATCGCCCCAATTACCTTCATATTTTGAGTGTGGGCAGTAAAGGCCTATCACATCCAAAAAATCGACACCGACTATTTTGAGGAATAAATCTTATCCTGACTCCCCCGATAACCACCCACCCCTAACCTTTTACCCTTTTTATTATGGAAGCCAAAAGCACCATCAGAAAAATGCTAGCGGGCAACGAAATAAAAGTCCCCGATTACCAAAGAGCCTATTCTTGGGACACGCCTCAACCGGGAGTAAAGTCAAGGAAACGCACCCATACCGATGTTTTCCTCAAAGATCTTGAGGAACATTACAATACAGCCTCAGAGTCCCAAACAACCTACTATCTGGGACATTTCCTGTTTGAGAAAAATGGCGATACATTTTATATCATAGACGGCCAACAACGTCTAACCACGGTCACCATCTTTCTGTCAGCCTTGTTTGAAAGGCTAGATGAAATAAAATGTTTTTCGACCGAAAATTCGGAAGACTATATACTCCGAAAAGATACGATATGCTTTTCCACTGTTCAATATGACAATATTTTCTTCAAGGACTATGTTATTCATAAAAGTAGACTTGATACCGACGGCCTCGAGACCGAATCTGCCCGTAGAATAGCTCAAGCTTTCGATTATTTCAGGTCCGAGCTTAAAGATAAAAGCAAGGAACAATTAATCGGTCTTTTACGAATAGTTTCGGAAGCCACCTGCACTACCCACACTGTGGCTAACGAGACAGAAGCGATACAAATGTTCATATTCCAGAACAATCGTGGAAAACGCCCTTCAAACCTGGAAGTGATCAAAGCCCAATTTATGTACGCTGTACGCCTTCGTGCCAACGGTGACTCCGATGCGAAGATTCAAAATATCCGCCAACGTTTCGAAGATATCTACAAAGCCATTTCCCATATCGAAGGTTACATTAGCGAAGATGATGTCCTTCTTTATACATTCAGGGTATACGTGAATTCGTTATGGGAAGACAATCCCGTCGGAAAAGTCATGGCGGAGCTTAAAAAAGATTCCGCACTCATTTTTGTAGAGAACTTTACTCTGGCCCTACACCAATCCTTCGGAAGACTCAAAAATTTCTTTTCTGTGGAGGAGAAGAGGTCTATTGCTGCCCATTCGCTGATCACCTTGGGCAATTATGCTACAGCTATACCATTTGTTATAAAGGCGGGCTTGTTCAACTTGGCTCAAGATAAAAAAGATCAATTATACAAATCGCTTGAAGACCTAGCCTTGCGACATTCCATTATCGGAACCAGAGGAAAGATCACTCGACGAATTAATGATGAATTCCAAGGATTCTCAAACGAACACATTGACATTACCCCTATTCTAGATCAAATAGAACGACTCAAGGTTTCAAAAGAATATTGGTTAAGCCATTGGAACAACACGGCGCTCGAAAACGCCCTTAAAGGGAACGTACATATTCCTGCTGCCAGATTTATTCTCTGGAAATATGAAAATCATCTGATCAGTCAAGGGAAAGGTTACGCCCCAAAACGTTTCGATGATATACAAAAGCCCGAACTTGAGCATATAGCACCCAAAACAGAACCCAAAGAACCCAGGCATGGCTATGGGCGCTATACCGAAAGGTTTAAGAACGAATACCTGAATAATCTTGGAAACTACCTGCTAGTTTCCAAATCCCATAATTGCCAAGTAGGTAATGTTCCCTTTTCGAAAAAACATGAGACGTACGTCCACCTCCGCCAACAACAAGAAATCCGGGACATGGTTCCCGATGCCAAACGGTGGTCCAAAAACGAAATAGGGCAACGTCAAAAGAAGTTATCTGACTTTGTTCTGCAGAATTTTTAAACCTTTATTCTCCCGGAGCCGGCATACTCTTGTCGGCTCGACTTCTTTTTACACGGAACGGTATTCTAAAAAATACGGGAAAGACTTACTGTTCTACACAGTAGAATTAATAGGGCATAACTTCTAAATTACGTTTATCGATAACGACACTTTGTATCCAATTCACATAATATGGACACAATAACCCATTCTACCCCAATAACCACCGCCAAACAGCTACTTGATGAATGTTGGAACGAAGGAATCCTGTATGTCGAAAACCGGGAAATTCAAGTAACAAGCTTATTTGATCGTTCTACGCGGGAGTACTCTTATAGTATCCGCAGCATCACTTTCCGGAATTGCATTTTTAAGAAAGAGATTGCTATGAATGCCTTTTTTCTGGGCCAGAACACTTTAGAAACCCCTATAGACTTCGGAATGTCTGTTTTTGAGGAAAAGGTAAAATTCAACACTGAGCACCTAATAGGCAAATTTAACTGTATATTCAAAAACGACACAAGCTTGGTAAGCGGTAAATTCTCTGCGAATCATATAGACCTGTCTGATGCGAAATTTAATGGAGAAGTAATAATAGCAACTCCTGATAAAGCTAACTCTGAATCTATTATAGAAATACGAGGAGGTTCTTTCTCCCGATTTCCAAGGTTTGATATCAAACGTTTACTTTTTGATTTTTCAGGAACCAAAACATCAAAGACCAGATTCATTGGAGAGATGAATATTCCTGTCGGTACCGAAATTAAGAATAAATGGTCTTTTAGAGATTGCTTATTTGAGTGTAAAGTTATACTTGACGATGTCGTCTTCCACAGCGGCTTATCTTTTCAAAATACCCTATTCGAATCAGGTGCCAGCTTCAAGGGCACACGATTCGAAAATGGAAAGTTTGATTTCCAGGGTGTGACTTTTGGCAATCAAAATGAGATGTCTGAAGCCGTTTTCGATAATGCCATATTCAATTCGACTGTGGAAAAGAAAACGATGAGCGGGAATGGGTTTTCGACAGATAAATCAACAGAATACATAGCCAAAGCCCACTTCCAAAACGCCAATTTTTATAGCGAAACTACTTTCGAAAACACGACGTTCAAAGATCTGGCGGACTTTTCCGGTGCCACCTTCCACCGTCCGCAAACCTTCCTCAAAACCGACCTACAAGGGACCACTATCTTATCCCGGGCCCGTTTCAAAGAAAACCTCCTCTTCACCTACGCCAAAATAGAGGGTAACGCCATATTTCGCCATACCCTATTCGACAAGGGCTTGGATCTCGCCTTGGCCAACATCACGGGAAAGCTCTCTTTCTTCAAAACAGAAATAAACACTTTCCCTTCCCAGCATCTCAAAGAAAAAACAGCTTACGACAATGCCGTAGAACAGCAATCGGTAATTCCCTACGAAAACCAGCGAGAGACCTTCCGAATCATCAAAGACACACTTTACAGCCAAAACAACCGAATCGAAGGTCTCAGATTCCGTCGCTTGGAGTTAAAGGCCTTTGAAGGCGAATTGCAACAGGAAAAATGGTCCAACCCCGACAAGTTTATTAATTGCCTCAATGGACTCAGTAACAAACACGGACAAGATTGGATACGCTCAGCTTGGATCACATTAGCTCTGATACTCTCTTTCTACTGCCTTCTATTCGTTGGGATTGATTGGCCCTACCATTGGGACTGGTCCGGCGAAGCGAACGAAAAAGCCCTGACTCATTTTATACGCCACTTGGCCCAGTTCGCCCTACCAACCCACAAGATTACCTTTATGGAACAGTACAATCCCACGCCCGCCTTCTACATTATTGATTTCCTCGCCAGAATATTTATTGGCTATGGTATCTACCAAACTGTCGCCGCCTTCCGTAAATTCGGAAAGAACTAGACACAAGATTAAAATAAGGAGAGCCATGGGCATACCCTGTCTCCCTTATCGGGTAGCCACACTCAGACCTCGGAAAACAATACATTATCAAAGACAAAATGATTGAATAAGGACAAAACACATTGATCAAAATCTAAAAAAATAAATGATAATAATCTGTAATTTAACATTATACATATTTTTATTGGTCACAGAAGGAGTTAAAACTATGCACTTCAGTGCATCTTGCTTTTAGCTTCTAAAAAGGTTGGCCCCAGCATGAAACGAGTTTAGGTTTCTCTAAAGATAAGCTTTATACGAAGCGACTTTTAGTCGCTGTCAAAACTATGGACTTTTAGTCCATAGTGGTTTATTTTCTTATTTATTCCAGTAAATTAATCCTATCATTAGGAAAAGGACACCTTACCGTCACCTCTCCTATTGATGATTTTTTAAGGGATACCCATATTTCTCCCTATTCAGTAATTCCTGATACATATCAAACATCCCAAAACTTGATCGTATATGGAATACCTACGAATTCTCTTTACCCTTCTGTTCGTCACGCTTGGCGTACTGGCCAAAGCGCAAACGGCCAACCCCGCCAGCGGAGGCGGAGAAGCCTCCGGCTCCGGCGGTTCGGCAAGCTATACTGTAGGACTTGTCTCATACCAGTTCGTTATCGGACCTACCGTAAGCGTTACCGAAGGCGTACAACAGCCCTATGAGGTTCTGGAATCATCAAAAAATAAGTGTACAGTAATCCTATATCCAAACCCTACTCCCGATGTCTTCAAGCTTGATATCATAGGTGATTTTAACGAGAAAAAGGTTGAACTAAGATTACAAAATCTAAATGGTCAAATTGTACAAATTAGAGACGTGATATTAAACGAGACGTTTGTTCCTATCGTGAAATTACCCGAGTCAGCCTATATTGTGGCTGTTTATTCAAGTGGGAAAAAGGTATGTGACTCTAAAATTATTATAAAAAATGTAAAATAATGAGACAGATATTTTTAGGGCTATTGTCTTTGTTATTTATAACGGGTGGATACGCTCAAGTTCCCGAAAAGTTGAGCTATCAGTCCATTATCCGGGATACGCAAGGGCGACTATTGCGAAACACTCAGATAGGTATGCGGATCAGCATTATCCAATCATCAGCCAACGGCCAATCCATATACACTGAAATACATACACCTACAACCAACACCAACGGTTTGGTGAATGTAGAGATCGGAACAGGATCAGGACCACACGACTTTTCGGCGATAAACTGGACCTCAGCCCCATCACCTGGGAAGAATGCCTAAAGAACTCGCCCCAACTCAACGGGTTCTATCAAAAATGCTTGATACACAACAAATAGGCCGAATAACACATTTGATACGGGTACTTGTCGCAACACATAAAATGCCAGGCGCAATGGTCACCGACAGCCTGACAAGAAATATGTTTACGCTTATAGGGACCATGGCGAGGTTCGTTTGCCCTTGACAATACCTTGAAATAAGGATCCCCTTGACCAATACAACAACAACCGAAACAAAAGAACGGGAATATTTTTAAACCAAATATTTTTTATGATCTATGTTTGTGGGCAAAAGCTATAGGCGCACAACACTACTAAGATGTACGTTATTCTTAAATCTTATTTTTCATTTAGATATATTTTTTAGCAAATCCAATTTTTATTAGGGCCTTGTTCGATTATGAGCCTTTTATAAGACAATTTAATCAAATAATAAATTTGATAATCACGTTATTATTTATAATTATTTACATAAAATAAAATAAAACCTAATATTTATGATCAAACCAATTAATAATATGGAAAATACAATTATTGGAACTCAGAACCTTGCTTTGTTCTTGGAGCAGGCAAAAACATCCATTGACCTGATTTTTGAAATGCCAGCGCCGGAAGCGTGGCAACATTGCGAGGTCATAGACGCCATGATCGATTATATGCTATTGTCTGGAGATTACTCTCGGGCTGACTATGCGATTAATCATGTTAGGCCTACTTTTGGAATCTCTGGCTCAGACGATCTGTTGTGGGCGGCCATTGCCGGAATCAAAGCTTTTTACATTTCTGGTGATGTCGGCTATGTGAATTACGCCGACCAGCAATTCAAGGCCATGATCGATACGTATTGGGATTGTCGTCATGGCGGGGGCGTTTTGTGGCAGGAGGGTAAACCTTACAAGGCATCCATTTCCAATGAGCTGTTCCTTTATTTGTTGACTTTAATGTGTCAAGCAAAAGATGACAACAAAGACTATAAGGAATGGATCGAATATTCGTGGGAGTGGATCAAAAAGAAATTGATTAAAGGTAAGGCACAACCTGAAGGTACTATTCAGGATGGTGTTTATTATAATAAAAATGCAGAAGGAGCCACGTGGACATATAACCAAGGAGTTATCTTGGGAGCTTTGGCCAACCTTTACTTGATGGAAAAGGACGAAAGTCTGAGAAACGAATATCTGACAGAAGCCAAGAAGATCGCTAATACGATGAAAATACAGGAAGGAGGGGAATCGGTTAGCAAAATGGTCAATGAACACGGAATCCTTCATGAGATTAAATACCCTAAAATGGATGACCAAAATAGACGAAGCTTTAAGGGGATCTTTATGAGGCATTTGGCGTACCTGGCTTCGGTATTGCCGGAAGAGGACCCAGACCGCAAGGGGTATATCGAAATAATAACTAAAAGTGCCATTAAAGTGAGGGATAAAGCCAAGGAGTCTGGAGGCAAGATCAACGCCTATTGGTATGATACTGATAGGGTTCCGGTTTACGATACCGCTTCCCAGTCTTCAGGAACCGATCTTATGAATGCGATGGTACAGTGCAGGTTAGTGTCTGGAAAGTCAGATTGGTCTTACCAGCGCGTGTTGCCAAATGTCGGAACAGGCACATCCCCTGCAATATGCGAGTTTAACGGAAAACTTTACGCTGTCTGGAAAGGTACTGGAGACAATCGCCTATGGTTCGCCTCCATGGATGATCCCAATGGGTCATGGACACCCCAACATACTATTTCAAACGCCGAAACTACCGAGAGCCCCGCCTTGGCGGTATTCAACGGAAGGTTGTATTGCGTATTCAAAGGGGTGGGGCGCGACGCCGAAATTTCCTATGTATGTAACGATGGGGACGATAATTGGAGTGGCAAAAGGACAGTAAGCGACGGAGGATCCGGCGTAACACCTAGTTTGGCCGTATTCGAAAACCGCCTTTATTGCGCTTGGAAAGGGGCTAAGGACAGTAGGTTGTGGTACGCCACCATGGATACTGACGAATCATGGACGGGACAGTATTATATGGGAAATGATCCGGTTACGCAGGATTCTCCAGAGCTGACCGTATTAGGCGGTCGCTTGTACTGTTTTTGGAAAGAAAATGAGCGATTGTGTTATCGCTATAAAACAGAAGGTAGGGATTGGGTCGGCTCTTGGAAAGTTGATAACGTAAAGTTAAGGTCGGTGCCTACCTTTTCGGAATTCGGAGGGCAAGGCCGTGGTGTATATCGCAACACGGAAGGGAAGATAGGTATGATCACGGTAACAGATTGTGGCGGAAACGAAGAGTTTCATGATGGAAATCTGTTCTTTATGGGAACCTCCAGAAGGCCTGCGATCGGTATATTCCAAAACCAAACCTATGTTTTCTGGTCTGGAGCTTCTCACCGTGATGCAGATAACATATGTTATATACACACGTCTTTAGAGAAGAGAATCTCCTTCTAGATCTTCATATCTTTTTGTTTCTTGTAAAGAAGGCGTTCAATTGAAAAGAGCGCCTTCTTCATTCGCTGTATATTAACTAGGGTAGTAACTACCCAGCATGTGGATAGGGTGGTTTTGCTTTCATTGTTAACGGGAACATGTCTAAAGGACTTCTCTGGTCATCGCAGGTTTCCTAACTCTAAACTGGCAAGTTCATACCTATCCCAATCCAAGGTTTCTATAAATGACACCTAAAACACAACAAATAGGTCGCATAATAAGATCTTTACAGCCACTATCATCCACCGATTCCATCCTTTTCATTATTTACCCTTACCATCTTCAAAAATCCACCGAATACTTGCCTTAAGGATATCGCTATCCCATTGAATTCAATCGTACCGAGGCTTTTATCAGGGCCATCGCCCGGACTCTGCTGAGGTGAACGTCCTTAGGCTGATGATACTGGTTCTGCGACACCAGCTTTATATAATCATCGCCTTTATCGGATCGTTGGACAAATTTCACGGAAACATATTCCTCAGAGGCCATTTCTATAGCAATCAGATACATCTCTCCCCAAAACACCTCACTCTCAAAATCATGGATTTGTTTATAAGCGACTATATCCCCGCTTTTCAACAGTGGATACATACTGTCACCCGTCACAAATACGGCCCCGTCACATTTTGGCAAGTTTGGGATCTTGATAGTGTCTACAATCTCCGCTTGGTTCGGCGACTGAAAAAGGCCGACCAAACCGGCTGTCGCATGAATATTATACAAGGGAATCAACCGCTCTTCCTTACCGTGGTCGCTGTGCAACAAATAATTGGTCACTTCTTGGGGTTGCGTCGTTTTCGAATACATTTCCCCCTTTCCTGTTATCAGCCAATCAACGCTTAATTGGGGGAATGATGCGATTATTTTAGTTAAATGAAGGTCACTGACAGCGGCATCCAGCTTGTCTTTATCTAAAAATCCTCGCTTTATTTCAGTTCTTCTTAAAAAATCAGAGATTTTAATTCCCTCATTTTCAATAAACTTCAATATTCTCGACTTAGTTTTTACTAAATTCATCGCTATATTTTTTAAAAGCGATAATAATCGCTACATTTGCACGGTAATCTCACGGATTCTCAAATAAAATCCTGTATTACATGAAATAAAGGATTTTTAAGTAAAAAACAAAAGCACCTGCATGTTGTTTGGCGATAATTATAGATAAAAACTTTCAATAACAGCAATAGACACTCGTTAATTGTCGCCGTTTAGGTCTTGGGGTGCCTAACACTTGGACTTATTCCACCCGCAATATTTGATATTATAAACAAATAACTTTTAGCTGATGAACACTCAAGTATCAACGAGCGCTCAGATCCATAGAATCGTGGATTTGACTCCTGCCACCATCTCCGGTCTTCAACTCTCTGAAGGGGATATTCTGATCAGTCAAGGTTTTCATAATTTTGGAGACTGCCATGAGGTCACGTTCAAGGTATCTCCAAAACCCCTGAACGGTTCGGATACCGAGCCGGGTGATATTGACTTGGTTGGCAATGACACCCTCTACCTTAAGCTGGTTCACAAAGGAACCAAATGGGCCTCATGGTTTGGGGGAATGAATACCCCGAAGTCGATAGACGACTTGCCTGACTATATGGGCGAGGGCCCTTTCTTCAATGACTCTCCCGTATTGAAAAAAGCGATCAGTTCCCTGAAAGAGGGAGAGACCCTTTTTATAGATTCGGGAACCTGGTACATCGGAGAGCCCGTAACATGTGATAATCTCCCTGATAATATCAGTATTATTGGTGAGGGTAACTGTAAAATCACAAACAATGAGGTGTACGGAAGGCAATTGTCCTATAACTCAGGCGACAAAACCTCATTCTTAAATCTTGCCGGGGTTCACGAGACAACAGGCTCCGTCAACCTTGATCTGACCTCCAACTACGATGTCAACAAACAATCCCTGATCAACCACATTACGGGATGGTATCACATTACCGCGCCGGCGGAGGGGGATTCTTGCTACACTATAGGTGGTACCAAATTCGTTTGCGGAAATCAGGATACCGCCGAACAAGGTGTCGAGGACGCTCATAACGCCGGAAAAGGTGTACAGATCTACATTAACTCAAAATTGGAAGTTCCGGCCCAAGATCCGGCTCTCCCTGATTGGGCTATTGAGAAGATTAACGGTGTCGGAAGCCACCCGAGAGATTACAATGGATATACTATCAGAGTCAAGCAAGCGAAAGACGGCGAAGACGGTATTCTTTCGCAAATAAACAACGGAGCCAATATTCTGGTCTTCTCGGACCCCGGAAAATCAGAGCACCCTTTCCGTACACCCGGCGCGCGTGACAAGCAACTCTTCAATTATAATATGCGAATCAATAGTTAAAATCAACATCAAATGGAGAGTTGAATCCCAGCCTAATCATCAGAGCTGCGCTAAATCTCCCCATAATATGCACGTCTAATCCCCGTGAGGATCTGACCTTCGAAGCATTTTGGATATCAACTTTCTCTATTATCCAGTTGAATAGGCTTTCGATAGGTTGCCTGACACTGGATACAGCCCTCCCCATTACATTCCTATAGGCTCTTTCAAAAAAACGTTCCCTATCCGGTTCGCACCTTTTGTCTTTTACCGGACTGAACAGCGTCACATTCTCATCGTTAGCCAAAGAGATGTTCTCTTCGCCTCCGTATGCCTTGTCAGCGAACAAGTTAGCTCCCTTAAGTTCTCTCACAGCCTCTTTGTATGGATGGGCATCGTGTACGGATGCCGGCGTAACCTGAAACCATACAGGCAAAGGCAAACAGCCAACTTGGCGCATGCCAATGCAATGAACCTTCACTCCGTGGTAGTACATCGATTTGCTGGAGCAATATCCTTTGTTGGCTTGCCATATATGCCCCGAAAAGTTTCGCTTTCCACTGCAAAGGATAACAGGAAACGAGTCCATCATAAAGTCGTTCGAGTGCTCGCACGAGGCCATTGCGATTTCTGACAATCGCTCAAGAAACAAGGGGAACACGGCGGACAACCGATTCATCCGGTTATTGAACGCCTGATAGCTCGGGATTTCAGGAAACCAATCTTTCCAGTACCTCTGGATATACGAATGAATGCCGGTCATTTTATGTTTTTCTTCCTCTATCATCGCAAAGAAATAGCACGTAAGAAGTTCAACGTCAGTAAAGAAACCATTATGCCCATTTGGGCTGAAACGTTGGCAATACCAGCATAATTCGTTATCATAGCATTCCTGAATGAAACTGTAGAGCCGAATAAGTCTTAGGTCGATTTGCATACCGACAAAGATGGCGAAACAGTTTCATTCGTTATTTTTTACCCTTGATTCGCATTATAATATTATAAAAAGAATTGAGGACCACAAAATTAGGCTCTCATATCCGTTGACCACGAATTATTTCATTGATGCGGCTGATAATCTTAAGATTAACATCTGCCGTTACGCAAAAGGATTCGAGATCAAGAACATCAAGTTTGTTCTCAGAAATACCGCCACGGAAGACGGGGAAATTATTTTTGCCCAACACCTTCTGAAAATAGAATACTTTGATCAACCCCTAATCGAGAGTATTCATGTGGAGCAGGAAAAAAACACGAATATCCATCAAGGACTTTGGCTTCATAAACTCGCCGAACATAGAACAGAGAATTGTACGGTCAAAAATACTGGTAAGACCAGCGTGGACAACGGCTGGGGGTATGGTTTTATAGATACGCATACCATCGGAGGCCGTTATTTCAACTGCGGTGGACATTCCAATTGGCATGTCTTCGAAGCGGCAGACAGTGTCTATCATTTGACCTACAAATCCTGCTATGCCACAAAACGTAACGAACACCGCAATCCGTCGTACGCCCAGCTTTTCTCGTCTCACCAAAGCTGTGACTCCGTAACGATAGAGGATTGCAAAGCGGGAGGGCACCTCGCAATCGAATGGCGGGGCAACAACTTGACGATTCTAAACAGTCATATCCATTCCGTACGGACAGCCGGTGGTTCCGGATTCGGTTCCAGCCTTTATCCCCAGCGTTTAAAAATCGTCAATTCGGATGTTTTCACTTCATTGACCAGTATCAATTTCAATTATATTGAGATTACCAACTCCCGATTGGCGACAGACGGATACCCTAGTGTTTGGTTATATGGAAAAGGGGTTGTCATCAATAATTCCGAAATCAGAGGTATCCATATTTCAGCCGAAAATTATATCGACATTGCCAATTCCATTTACACTCCTGACCAGAGAGCGAACGATAATGAAGGTTGGGCTCTGAAAAAATTACAAAGAACCAGCTCAGGAACATTTTATAGGAATGGAGATCCGATTGGGGACGATATAATCCGCAATAGCCTTTATTACTACCAATTGGAAGATTTCAAACCCGCCGTAAGGTTAACAAACACGACAATCCACGGAACCCTATCGTTTACCGATTGTAACGTAATAGCCCTTACGGGTAATAGCTTCGGAAACCTTTATGCGACACAGTCGGTAATCGATATTCTGGAAAATAATTCTCTTTGCCGCAGAACAGGGTACCCTTCTTCCAGCTCAAAACACATCCTTCGCAATACGCTTAATAATACCCTAATCAAAAATATGGGAGCGGGAAACAACTTTGAATTGTTTCAGGAGCTTCAAGGGGGAATCGAACCAAGAAATGATTTCTCGATACAGAATATCAGTCCCGTACTCCTCGAGCGGGAAAAGACACAAAACGGACTTCTGATATCAAATACAACGGGAATATTCCAGGAGTCGGTAGATGAAGACCTAAGTAAATATATGATCGGAACCAATGGTTTTACGTTAACCTTTGCTTTAGGGTATACAACAGGAGGGGAGCAACTATTCTATAAGCATATTGGTGAGTCCGGCGGTATTTATATTTATTCTGACCGTTTCAGCTCTACATTAAAAGCTCAGATTCTTGGAAAATATCAATCAGAAGATTTAGAAGACCTTTTGATTGATACTGGTGTTTATGTCAATGATCCACATACTCGTTATTGGATAACGCTTGACCGTCGAGAAAACGACGCTTCCCTAATGGTCGCCAGCAACGGTATCATCCTTTCCCATAAAGTGATTGACCTGCCTCAAGATTGTGTCATTGATGCGGAAAATGAGAGATTAACCGTTTTGGGATCATTACACGCTAGGAACACGTTTTCTGTACATAATGGAAGCTTCAAGTTCTATAACACAGGGCTGGACTACAAACAGCTAGTGGCGTCTTCCAGAAGCAATGAGGTGATCTTCCTTGGTTCGGCTTCCTTAGGGTACTCGGAAGGATATAAAGTCGTTAAAACGCTTACACCCTCACAAATATTGGAACAGCTTCCGGATAATATCGCCTCGTATCTGGACGCCCAAATAGTAAACGGGGCATTAGTCTTAAAAAAGAAAGTGGGAAGTAATAAAAATTACGCTATTCTTAACTTAGGCCTCGACCAAATGGAAGAGCTAAAAAGGGCCAGCTTCATTAAGTTGAACATAAGCGCAAAATACAGCCAAGATTCGGGAAGTATCGGTTTCAAAGGGGTACATTCCTATGGAGGAGGTGATTCCTCAGGAATAGCACTAACCGATATAGTTAAACAGTATTCAGGAACGGTATTTAAAAACGGGCACCTAGATTGGAATGGCCATATTGGGGTATCCTTTGAATCTGATCAAAGCGAAATCAATATCGACTCAATCGAGATAAAGTCAATAGGATGCGTTTTGCAACCGTATTTTGACGAAGAATCCCAAGAACTCTATAACCATGCGGGAACGGTCAGAAAACCGATGTGGAAGGACAGTCGCTACCGGAACGAATATCCGCACTCCAACGGTACCGAAATCAAGTAACACCAAAAAAAGCGTCAGAAAGTCTGGCGCTTTTTCCTTTCAATACCCAATAAAACAAAGCGATTATAGACACCCCAAACGCACATAAATGGGCTTGCCCTGTCTCACATGCGAATGGTAAAACAACCAAAATCCGATCACAATCCCGAAACAAACCACACCCCAAAACCCAAAACCAACCGTCTCCAAAAAAACAGCGACACCCCACGTCCCGTATCCCACAATTCCCCTAGTTGAGACAACAGGCCCATCGGTGTTCGTCGTCAAGCCCGGAGCGGCAATCGCGCCGGCTCGCCTTCCCAGCCTCCTTTCCTAACGTCACTCCGGCAGGCAAGCCGCCCTACGGGTATCGCTCCACTGCGGTGGCCAATCCCAAAAAATACGCGTAGGCCATATCAAGCGCCGCCCGCCTCAGCCCCGGAAAAACCGGGCCATCGCCGGGCTCCAGCCTGGTGATACACCCTACATCCAGGTCCCGACCTGGCCACCTCCGTTCCGCTCCAAGCCGTCACGCTTCCCGCTTTCCGGTCCCTCCTCCTCACGGCGCTTCCCCCTGTTCCGTCGGCCAGTCGGCATTGCGTTCCCTTGCCCTTCCGCTCCTGCTGTCGCTGCAGGCCGGTCACTCCATACCGCCCCGCCTCTGGCCCAGCCAGCGCCAGAGTTAGGCTCGCCTGCGTAGTCGGTCAGGCATCGGCGACTTTAACAAAAAGCCTCCGGCAGGTAGGTCACCTCGTGTTTGTCCGTTCCTCCGCAATACTTCGGAAACGGACAAACAAGGCCGGCCACGCCCTGCGCAAGCTCCGGGCTCTTCGGCCGCCACCCTCCCTCCGCTCGCAGGCGGCTCGCGCGGCTGACGCCGCCAAGGGCCTTCGCAAAAGCGAAGCCCGTCCGCATCCCCGACCACCACCCCAAAAGGGCCATAGGCCCGAAAGACAATACCCCGGCCTACGGGGCCGGGAAACGTACAGACACGGGCATGCCCTGTCTCACACGCAGATGGTCAAACAGAAACAGATCGGAAAAACAAGAATTGAAACATCCCTAAAAAACCGCATAGCGAAACCCGCCCCGCCGAAAAACAAACGAAAAAGAGCAGAAAACGCCACGGGAACGTCCGGAAACCGGAGCTATTATCCGCTCCTCCGTCGCTCCTAACAGCCCCGGCCACCGGCCGAATCTAAAGGCTCCTTTCTTCTCTTTTTTTTCCTTTTTTTTCTCTTCTTTCCGGGGATAGTCTTTGTTGAAAAGAAAACCACCTAAACGCAAAAAATCCGGTATGCTCAACAAGCCGGATCTTCTATTCCTTACATCATGGCTAACTTTATAGATTATTTAGTGTCGGTGACAAACTCATATAATAGGTCTAATAGATCCGACTTTGCTTTCTCTTCATCATCTTTAGAAATCACAGTAAGTACATAACTAGACCAATGCACAGAAAAATGATTGTTGCACTTTAATCGTAACCAATCTTGAAATTGATTAGATATATCATATCCGTCTCTATGCAATAAAGCATTTTGATATCCCATAATGAATGCGACTAAGCTAGTGTAGGTATTGTCCAATACGTACATTCTTGGCCTATTTTTTAGTTCGCCTATTATCTGTTTCATTTATCTCACTGCGTTTGAAACCCCGTATTCAAATGGATTTTGATATTCCTCAATAGGTATCCCTTTAGACCCTATCATTCTACTCCAAAAACACCTCCCCAAATTTCCGCTCGATGGCCAAAACCTCCCCCTCGTCCAAAGCCGAAAACTCCTTCGTCCTCGCCCGCTTGGACAAACGTCCGCCGTTCTGTTCCAGAAAACGGACCAGCGTCGCCACCGTCTTGTCCGGCATCTCGAACTCACGGTCGAGAAACGCCTTCATCTCGTCATAACAACGCAGGTAACGCACCTCTCTCGGCACCACCTCCAGCACCGTATCCCTCACGCAACGGTACAGAAACTCAGCCTGCGGCGTCGCGTCATAATACCGGTAATAGTCGGCCGTATCGTTCAGCACTTCCACGTTATGGTCCTCCGTGCTCCGCCACTCCACAAAATCCAGAAGCGGATGCGAA